>NZ_MWOM01000013.1:0-91952 GCF_012931925.1 Acidovorax sp. SRB_24 | reverse complement strand
GCTGGGCAGTTGGCTCGACAACGGCGAGCCCGGCCCCTTGCCGCTGCGCTTGTCGCCGCAGCTGTCGGCGCCGCCGCCAGAGGTGACGGACGCCCAGCGCGCCCAGGCTGCCGCGCTCTGGAAGGCCTTGAATACACCGGTGTCCGAGGTGCAGGAGGCGAACGCACGCCTGCGCCAGCAGCAGGGCGAGGCGGACGCTGCGCGCACCCGCGCCGCCGCAGCGCAGGCTGCTGCGGCCGAGTTGCAGCAGCGTCTGGCCCGCGATCAGGACGAGCGATTTTCTGCCAGTGTGGTGTACGCCCTCGTGGCCCTGCTGGCCGCCGCGCTGGCCGTGCTGGGGCTGTTGTGGACCCGCGCGCGCGCGCAGGCGCAGCGGGCCGAGCAGGCGTGGCGCGGCCTGGTGACGTCCAGCGCCAGCGCCGCCGAAGCCGATTGGGCCGTGCCCACCGCACCGCCACCGCCGCCGCCGCTCCTGTCCGCGGCACCGGAGCCGGCATCGCCAGCCGCCGAACCTGCGCCGGTGGCCCGTGAGCGCATGGGCCTGGCGCGCAGCATGGTCGCGGCGACCGGCTCGTCCGGGGCGTGGCCGCTGCCGGCCGCCAGCGCCCCGGCGGCGCCGGCGGAGGTGGTCAACCCCGAAGACCTGTTCGACCTGCAGCAGCAGGCCGAGTTCTTTGTCTCGGTGGGCGAGCACGACCAGGCCATCGGCGTCATGAAGCGGCACATCGCCGACAACGAGCGCAGCTCGCCGCTGGCCTATCTGGAGCTGTTGCGGCTCTACCACTCGCTCAGCCGCGTGGGCGATTTCAACAGCCTGCGTGACCAGTTCCACCGCTATTTCAACGCGCAGATTCCCGAGTTCGGCGTGTTCCACCGCGCCAGCCGCACGCTGCTGGACTGGCCCGAGGCACTGGCGCAGATCGAGGCGCTGTGGAGCGATGCCGCCGTGCTGGCGCTGCTCGATGGCCTGCTGTTTTGCCACGAGGGCACCGACACCGCGCGCTTCGACCTGGCCGCCTACGACGATCTGCTGCTGCTGTACGCCATTGCCCGCACCACGCCACCGAGGGCCCGCGGCGCGCCGCCGCCAAGGGCCCGCACTACGCCGGTGTCGGCCCCCGAACCGCTGCCGGCGCCCGAACCGCACGGGTTGACTCCGCAGGCGGCCGCGGCTGCGGCGCTCTTCGTGCCATCGGTGCCCGCCAGTCTGATGGACTACGACCTGGAGCTGGTGTCCGATTCGGGCTATGCCGCCCTCGGCCTGGATGCGCCCCTGGCAGCGCCGCAGCCGGACCCGCTCGACCTGGACTTGGACCTCGATTTGAGCGAGCCGGCCGGCGCCGACGACTGGGCGCTGCCGCCGCTGACCGGCAGCGAGCTGCCCGCGATGCCGGTGACGCCGCCGCCCCAGCGCGAGCAGCCGCGCGGCTTTGGCGCCCACAGCGACCGCGTGGAAGCGCGCTTCGACCTCGGCGACCGCTAGCCCGGCTGAGCGCATCGCGGCACTGCAGCGCGGACTATGTTTTTGGTAGCTTCAAGCGCTTGCCAGATCAGCGTTTGAGGCTGTTTTCATGGGTATTCAATGCGGCGCGTGCAGCGCCCGTTGCAGCTGCGCCGCTGCCGCCTCCGGGTCGGGCGCATTGACCAGGGCGCGCACCACCGCAATTGAGCCCACGCTCGTGGCCCGCACCTGCGCGAAATGCTCGGCACCAATGCCACCGATCGCCACCAGCGGGTAGCTTTGCATCAGGCGCGCATAGGCGGCGAGCCGGCCCAGGCCCTGCGGGGCCGTGGCCATGCGCTTGAGCGTGGTCGGGAACACCGCCCCCATGGCGACATAGCTCGGCCCCACGGCATCGGCGCGCAGCATTTCGGCATAGCCATGCGTGCTCACGCCCAGGCGCAGGCCGGCGCGGCCCAGCGTCTCCAGGTCTTCGGGGCGCATCGCGTCGAGGTCTTCCTGGCCCAGGTGTACGCCATAGGCGCCCGCGGCCACGGCCGCCTGCCAGTGGTCGTTGATGAACAGCAGCGCGCCCGTGCCCTGCACCGCGTGCACAGCGGCCTGCACCTCGTGCGCGATGGTGGCGGCGTCCTCGCTCTTGAAGCGCAGCTGCACCGTCGGCACGCCGGCGCGCGCCATGCGGCCGACCCAGGCGGCGTCGGGCAGCACCGCGTACAGGCCGAGCGCCCGCGGGCACGCGGCGAAGGCGTTTTGCTGTGGCAGCGCCTGCAGGCCGAAGTCTTGGGGCTCATCGGGCCAGGTTGCGGCATCGACAGCGCCTGTGCGCTCGGCGCGGGCCTGCCAGGCGCGCGCCAGGCAGCGGGCATCGGCGGCGATGAAGCCGAGAGCGCTGCAGGCCGCCAGCGCCGCGCGGTACACCGGAGAGGTGCCCTCGGATGCCGGGACGGGCTGTGGCGTGCTCGGCGTGAACGTGCCCGTGTGGTGGCGCACGATGTCCTGGGCCAGGGTGTCGGTGTCGATCATGGCTGGGGTCTCAGGCCGAGGGCTGCTCGTGGTGCCAGAACGGCGTGCCCAGCACCGGCGTGCTGGGCTGGGCACTGTGCTGTGGCTGCATGGCGCCGGCGCGGCGTGCGCTGCGGCCGGCCTGCACGGCGTCGGCAAAGGCGCCGGCCATCGCGACCGGGTCCTGCGCCAGCGCCACGGCGGTATTCAGCAGCACGCCGTCGTAGCCCCATTCCATCACCTGGCAGGCATGCGAGGGCAGGCCCAGGCCCGCATCGACCAGCAGCGGCACGGCCAGCCGCTCGCGCAGCACCTGCAGCGCATAGGGGTTGACGGGGCCGCGCCCGGTGCCGATCGGCGCCGCCCAGGGCATGACGGCCTGGCAGCCGACGTCGACCAGGCGCTGGCACAGCACCAGGTCTTCGGTGCAGTAGGGCAGCACGTAGAACCCGTCGCGGATGAGCTGCTCGGCCGCGGCGACCAGGTTCAGCGTGTCGGGCTGCAGCGTGTAGTCGTCGCCGATCACTTCGAGCTTGATCCACGGCGTGTTGAACACCTCGCGCGCCATGTGCGAGGTGGTGATGGCCTCCTGCACGCTGTGGCAGCCCGCGGTGTTGGGCAGCACCGGCACGTCGAGCTCGCGCAGCAGCTCCCAAAAGCTGTTGTGGCCTGCGTCCGCATCGCCGCTGCCCTGGCGGCGCAGCGAGGCCGTGACCATGGCCGGGCGGGCGCGCTGCACCGCGGCCTTGAGCGTGGCCGGCGACGGGTAGCGAGCCGTGCCCAGCAGCAGGCGGCTGGAGAAGGACTGGCCGTACAGGACCAGGGCGTCGTCAGAAGGGGTGGTGTTCATGGCAATGCGCGGCGCTAGCCGCCGGTGACGGGAGAAATGACTTCCACGCGGTCGCCCGCCTGCAGCAGGTGGCGTGCGTGCTCGGTGCTGGGCACGAAGACGGTGTTGACGGCGACCGCGAACGGCGGCCGCGCCGTGATGGCGGCCAGGGCGTCGGCCACCGTGGCGCCGTCGGGCAGCTGGTGCGGTGTCTGGTTGATGGTGATGTTCATGGCAAAGAGAGGGCGCTCGTCGCGCTGTGTAAATCCACGGCCAGGTCGAAGGCGCTGGCCAGGGGCGATTGTCCGGTCTGCAGCAGCTCCAGCACCACGTCGAGCAGGGCGGGCGCGATCATGAAGCCGTGCCGGTACAGGCCGTTGACTTCGAGCACGCGCTCCGCCGTCTGGCGGATGGCGGGCAGGTTGTCGGGCAGGGTGGGGCGGCATTGGGTGGCGATCTCGACGATGCGCGCTTCGGCAAAGCCCGAATGCACGGCGTAGGCGGCGCTGAGCAGCTCCAGCGCCGAGCGCACGCTGGCGGGCGAGAGGTCGTCGGACTCGATTTCGGTCGCGCCGATCACGAACAGGTGGTCCTGCTTGGGCGCGATGTAGATCGGGTAGCGCGGGTGCACCAGGCGCGTGGGGCGTTGCAGCGTCACCTCGGGTGCGTGCACGCGCACGACCTCGCCGCGCACACCGCGCAGCTCGCGCCACTGCGCGCGTGCGCCCAGGCCGCGGCAGTCGAGCAGCCAGTCGGGCTGGCCCGGCGTGCCGGGGGCGAAGTCGGCCGGCTCCCGCGGCGTGTTCCAGTGCACGGCCACGCCCCGCTGCGCCATCTCGCGCGCCAGCGCGTCCAGCAGCTGGCGGTTGTCGAGCTGGCCTTCGCCGGGCAGGTACATGCCCTGCGCAAAGCGCCCGGCCAGGGCCGGCTCCAGGCGCGCCATGCCGGCGCTGTCGAGCGCCTGCATGGCGGGCAGTGCCGGCAGCGCGCTGTGCGTGGTCTCGAACTGCAGGCGCAGGCGCGCCGCCTCCTGTGCATCCTGCCGGTGCCAGACCACCAACGTGCCGTTTTGCTGGAAGAACACCGGCGCTTGCAGGTCTGCCAGCAGCTGTGGCCAGCGCGTGAGCGCGTGCTGGCCCATGCGCACCACGCCGGGCTCCGTCACGGCCGACTCGGCCAGCGGCGCCAGCATGGCGGCCGCCACGCGCGCGGCGCTGCCCTGGCCGCTGGCGTCCTGCGCCTCGTACACGGCCACCGCATGGCCGGCACGCGCCAGTGACACCGCCAGCAGCCGGCCCATGAGGCCGGCGCCCAGAATCGCAAAAGAGGAAGGGTGAGCAATCATCGTTGTCCGTTGGTGTGGGTGCACGGACAAAACGGGCGGGCGCCTGTGCTGGAAACTCCCCACGCCAGCATGACCTGGATCGGGTAACGGGGCCTGCGTTGGCTCGGCCCCAGGGTGTTTCTCAGTCCGCGCCAGCCTGGCGGGACACCCCTGTTTCGTCCTGGCAAGAATTACAGCACAAGCCGCCAGCGCCCGTCTTGATGTGGCGCATAGGCCATAATTTTTGCCATGACTCAAACGACCCTCCCGGCCGCCAGGCCCGCGCGCTACGTCCGCGTGCTCTCGATTGCCGGCTCCGACAGCGGCGGTGGCGCCGGCATCCAGGCCGACCTCAAGACCTTCAGCGCGCTGGGCTGCTACGGCATGACCGCCATCAGCGCGATCACCGCGCAGAACACGCAGGGCGTGCGCGCCATCCACGGCATTCCGCCCGACATGCTGCGCGCGCAGATCGACGCCGTGGCTGAGGACATCGGCGTGGACGCCGTCAAGATCGGCATGCTGCACTCGCCCGAGGTGGTGCGCGTGGTCGTCAAGGCGATTGCCCGCCACCAGATGCTGCAGGTGGTGCTCGACCCCGTCATGGTCGCCACCAGCGGCGACCGCCTGATGTCGCAGGAGACCGTGGGCGTGCTGGTGGAGGAGCTGTTTCCGCTGGCCACCGTCGTCACGCCGAATCTTGACGAAGCGGCGCTGCTGCTGGGCCGCACCATCGACGGTGCCGATGCACTCGACGATGCGGCCAGCGCGCTGCTGGCGCTGGGCGCGCCGGCCGTGCTGCTCAAGGGCGGGCACCTGCCCGGCGACACCGTGATCGATGTGCTGGCGCTGGCCGGCGGGGGGCGGCTGCGCCTGCAGTCGCCGCGCATTGCCACGCACAACGGCCACGGCACGGGCTGCACGCTGTCGTCGGCCATTGCCGCGCACCTGGCACTGGGCCTGCCGCTGCCGCAGGCGGTGGAACAGGCGCGCGCCTACGTCCTGGGCGCGATCGCCGCCGGCGCCGCGGTGTGCACCGGGCACGGGCACGGGCCGCTGAACCACGGCTATGCGCCCGTGGCGCAGCGCGTGCTGCACCATTGAGCTGGCGGGCCCGCGAGCCCGCCCGGTCTTTGCTTACCAGCCCCAGGCCAGCCGCCGCGCGATCCAGCCCTTTTGCCCGCCTTCGCGCTGCACCTGCGCCCAATCGCCCGATTTTTTCAGCGTCTTCACGACCTCGTGCTGGTCCAGCTGGCCCACGCGCCGGTGCTGCTGGCCGGGGCCCGCGCGCAGGTTTGCCGTGTGGGCGGTGACCACCATGTGCGGCACCTTGTGGGTCAGCGGGGCATGGATCCAGCCCAGCGTGGCCTCGTAATCCTTCACCCGCAGCCACTGGCCCTTGCGCTGCAGGACCTGCAGCGGGTAGCCCGAGGCCAGCTCCCACAGCGTGGCCGAACGGGTCGTGGGCGTTTCGCGCACGTTCACGCTGGAGCCCTTCACGCTGACGAATTCTTGCGCGCGTGCGGCGGCGGCCGCGGGCAGGCTGGACAAGGCGGCGGCTGCAGCCAGGCCAAGGGCGGCCACGGAAAGCGAGAGACGGCGGGACAGAAACAGCACGGGAACAACACTCCTTTGAGACAAACGCATGGGATCCATGCGCCCGGTCCGACAGGGCGCTGCCGGTGAAGTTCCTGCACTTTCGATAAAAAGTGAGCTGCTGGCGCTGGCACAGCTTGGGTTTCAGGTGGGTTTTGCTCTGAATCCCAGGACCAGCGTGCGCACAGTGCTCATCTTTGAATAGCGCTGCGCGGGCGCGGGGGGCCGACGCGGGGCCGCGCTTGTCAGGCCTGCCGCGCGCCTGCGGCCAGCGTGCCGGCGCCGGGCCGGGTGCGCGTGGCATAGGCCAGCACGAAGCACAGCGCGAGCGTCGGCAGGGCCGAGCCCAGCGCCGGCGCGAGTCGGGGCACCAGGTGGTAGAACGCGATGCCCGCCAGCCACAGCGCGATCGGCGCGGCATGCGCCTGGCGTGCCTGCGCCAGCAAGGCCGCAGCGCTGGCGCCAAAGGCCAGGCGCCCCAGGATCACGCCAAACAGCGGCACGAAGACCGAGCTGAGCAGCAGCAGGAAGGGTTCGAGGCTGTGCATCGGCAGCACCAGCGCCAGCAGCGTGCACAGCAGCGCGATCGCGATGCCCCAGCGGCGTACGCTCCAGCGCGGCCGCAGGGCGTGGGCCGAGACGGCGCCTGAATAGGCGTCGCCATAGGCGTTGTCGACTTCGTCGATGAGGATCAGCGACAGCGCGATCAGCCCGCCCTGCGCCAGCAGCAGCGCGGTCACCAGGTCCTGGCTGGGCAGCACCAGCGCGACGAGCACGCCAAGCGCATAGCACCAGATGTTGGCCAGCGCATAGCCGGCCCAGGTGCCGCGCAGCGCCGCGCGGCCGCTGGTGCCGTGGCGCGCATAGTCGGCGACCAGCGGCAGCCAGCTGATCGGCATGGCGATCACCAGGTCGAGCGCGGGCATCACGCCCATGCCGCCTTCGCCGCGGCGCTGCCAGAGGTCTGCCAGGCCCTGTGCCTGCGCCAGCGACAGGAACTGCCAGCTCAGCCACACGAGCGACAGCACCACCAATGGCAGCGCCACGCGCGCGATGATGCGGCGCACCAGCTGCACCATGGAGCCGCTGATGAGCAGCGTCACGACACCGCCCCACAGCAGCGTGGCGAGCACCGGCCAGTGGGGCGCCAGCAGGCTGCCCGACTGGCGGCCGATGGCGACGGTGGCGTCGCGCATCACCACCAGTTCGAAGGTGCCCCAGCCGATCAGCTGCACGATGTTGAGCACGATGGGCAGGCGCGCGAACGCGCGGCCGTACACCGCGTGCATCAGCCCGGCGCTGGCCAGGCCGCTGTCGCAGCCGATCTTGGCCACCCAGCCGAGCAGGCCGGCGCCGAGCAGCGAGCCGAACACGATGGCCAGCAGCGCGTCTTGCGTGCCCATGGCGGGCATCAGGTAGGCGCCCACCTGCATCACCAGCAGGCCTACGCCCAGGCTGAACCACAGCGAGGCGTGGTCGTGCCACTGGAACACGCGCCGGTCGGCGGAAATGGGGGCCAGCGCCTCGTTGGCGGGGGTGGCGGGCTGTGTCATGAAAAGGCTCCGTGCGGTGCGCGCGCGGGGCGGGCCAAGGGCACGGCGGCCCGTGGGCGGGGCGGTGCTGTGCGGCCGGCTTCCCTGCGCGAGGATGATCTCAACAGGTTCAAAGGGACTTTCTCAGCCGCCCGGTCCTCGAAAGATCCCGGCGACACCCCCAGCGGTCGTGTCCGGCAAGCCACCGGACACGGCGCGATTGTAGGGGTGCCCCGGATGTCCTGCTGCGCGCGGGGCCGTTCACGCGCGGGCCCGCCGCCCGGCCTTCAGCGGGGCGCCAGGCGGATGGCGCCGTCGAGGCGAATCACTTCACCGTTGAGCATGTCGTTTTCGAAGATATGCCGCACCAGCTTGGCGTAGTCCTGCGGCGTGCCCAGGCGGCTCGGGAAGGGCACGCCGGCGGCCAGCGCATCCTGCACCTCCTGCGGCATGCCAAACAGCATCGGCGTGCCGAAGATGCCGGGGGCAATCGTCATGTTGCGGATGCCGCTGCGGGCCAGGTCGCGGGCGATGGGCAGGGTCATGCCGACGATGCCGCCCTTGGAGGCGCTGTAGGCGGCCTGGCCGATCTGCCCGTCGTAGGCGGCGACGCTGGCGGTGGAAATCAGCACGCCGCGCTCGCCCGTGGCTTCGGGTTCGTTCTGGGACATCGCTTCGGCCGCCAGGCGGATCATGTTGAAGCTGCCGACCAGGTTCACCGCGATGGTCTTGCTGAACGCGGCCAGGCTGTGGGCGCCGTTCTTGCCCACGGTCTTTTCGGCCGGGGCGACGCCGGCGCAGTTGACCAGGCCCATCAGCTTGCCCAGGGACACGGCCTGCGCCACCACGGCCTGGCCGTCGGCTTCGCTGCTGACGTCGCAGCGCACGAAGGCGCCGCCAATGTCCTGGGCCACCGCCGCGCCCTTGTCCGCCTGCATGTCCGCGATGACGACCTTGCCGCCCTGCGCGGCCAGCATGCGTGCCGTGCCTTCGCCCAGGCCCGATGCGCCGCCGGTCACGATGAATACCTTGCCCTGAATGTCCATGCCGTATCTCCAGTGAATGACGTTGACGTAAACGTAAATTATGGCGGATGCGGCACGCGAAAAAAAGCCCGGCAGGGCCGGGCGCGGGGAGGGGTGCAGGGCTTATTTGAAGCCGACGCGGTCCAGCATCTGCTGCACCTTGGTCATGTTGGCGCCCACGGCGCTGATCGGGATGGTCTCGCTCTTGAACGGCTTGCCGCCGGTCATGGCCTTGAGCGCGGGGTTGGCGATGTCCACGCCCTTGGCGGCGGGCCATTCGTTGTTGCCGTTGGCAAAATAGTTCTGCGCTTCAGGGCTCGCGAGGTACTCCATGAACTTGATTGCGTTGGCGCGGTGCTTGGCGTACTTGGCGACGGCGCCGCCCGCGATGTTCAAGTGCGTGCCCCACGACTGCTGGTTCGGAAACACCACGCCGACCTTGTTGGCCACGGCAATGTCTTCGGGTTTGTCCGAGCGCATCAGGCGCGCCAGGTAGTAGCTGTTGGTCACGCCGATCTGGCATTCACCCGACGCCACGGCCTTGATCTGGTCGGTGTCGCCGCCCTTGGGGTCGCGCGCCAGGTTGGCCACCATGCCCTTGAGCCACTCCTGCGTCTTTTGCTCGCCCATGTGCTCGGTAACGGCGCCAAACAGGCTCAGGTTGTAGGGGTGCGAGCCCGAGCGGATGCACAGCTTGCCCTTGTTCTTCGGGTCGCCCAGCTCCTCGTAGGTGTCCACGTCCTCGGGGTTCATCTTGACCTTGTTGTAGACGATGACGCGCGCGCGGGTCGACAGGCCGAACCACGAAATGCCGCCGTCTGCGGCCGGCAGGCTGCGCAGGTTGGCCGGGATGGCGTCTTCGAGCACCTTGGACCTGATCGGCTGGAACAGCCCGTCGACCTCGCCGCGGTACAGGCGCGCCGCGTCGACCAGCAGGATCACATCGGCGGGGGAGGCCGAGCCCTCGGCCTTCAGGCGTGCCAGGATCCCGGCATCGTCGGCATCGACGCGGTTGATCTTGATGCCCGTGGCTTGGGTGAAGCCGCTGTAGAGCGCTTCATCGGTGGCGTAGTGGCGTGCCGAATAGAGGTTGACGACGTTCTCTTGGGCCTGCACGAAACCGCTGGCTGCGAGCAGGAAACAGGCTGCTGCGGCAGCCGTGGAGATTTTTTTCATGGGAAGGGCGAAGGAGGAATGGTAACGGGTGCAATGGTAAAGCAAACGCGAACCATTCGCAATACTGCCTGCGCGGTTGTGTTTTTTCGGCGGCACCCGGTCCCTGGGTCGCGCAAAAAAAAGCCCGGTCGAGACCGGGCTTGAACGAATCCCTGAAACCCGTGTTTCGAGAGGATCCGAGGAGACAACTGGGGTCCCGGCGGCGCCGGGACAGTGTTCGCATTATCAGGGTAATCCCTGCTTTGTGTCCAGCGCCTTGTGGCTGGACAGGCGCATGGCTCAGCGCTGCTTGCGGGCACCCGCAGCCGACTTGGCTGCGTCGGCGGCCGTGGTGGCCACGGCGTTGAAGTTGGCTTCAGCGGCGTCGGTGGCCTGCTTGACGGCCTTTTGCACCGATTCGAACGCGTTGTTGGCGGCCGACACGGCGCTCTTCATCACGGCCACGGCCGTTTCCGAGCCGGCGGGTGCGTTCTTCGACGCCGAGTCCACCAGGGTGGCGAAGTTCTTCTGCACTTCGGCGGTCTGCGACTCGACGGCCTTGCTGAATTCACCGCCGGTGCCCGAGGCGATGTCGTACAGGTGGCGGCTGTAGGAAGCTGCCTTCTCGGCCAGGGGCTGGAACAGGCCGGCCTGCAGGGCGATCAGTTCTTGTGCGTCCTTGACGCTGAGCACGGCCTGGGCGTGGCTGGCGGCCTCGTTCAGTGCGGCGCGCGAAGCGGTCACGTTCAGTTCGACCAGCTTTTCCACGCCTTCAAAGGCTTTGCTGGTCAGACCAAACAGGGTTTCGATGTTGGCTTTGTGTGCGGCCAGGATTTGTTCAGCGGTCAGGGACATGTGAGATCTCCAAAAGAAAGGAAAAGTCGAAAGCGACTGTGGTTCACAAATATCTGCGCTGGCATGCTTTCCGGGCCATGTTGCAGTGCAGCATAGTGCGGATTCTAGGGGCGACGGTGGCCGACACGCAAGCACTTTTTGTTGCGTTGCAACAAATTACGTTTTCTGTCCTTTGTTACGTCAAAACGACGGACTGCGGTCCCTTGCCGGAGGGCCTGTTGCCGCGCTGGCAAAATCCACGGCCATGAACACGACAGCGACCCCGGCGCGCCCTGCGCCCCAGCCGCGCAGCGCCTACGCCGCCTTTCGCCCCATCAGCACGCGCTGGGCCGACAACGATGTGTATGGGCATGTGAACAACGTCGTCTATTACAGCTGGTTCGACACCGCGGTGAACGCCCACCTGATCGAGCAGGGCGCGCTCGACATCCACGCGGGCCGGACCATCGGGCTGGTGGTCGAGACGCAGTGCAACTACTTTGCCCCGCTCGCCTTTCCGCAAACGGTGGAAGCGGGCATCCGCGTGGCGCGCCTGGGCAGCACGAGCGTGCGCTATGAAGTGGGGCTGTTCGCCCAGGGCGAGGCGCTGACGGCGGCGGCCGGGCATTTCATCCATGTGTACGTGGACCGCGCCACGCGCCGGCCCGCCGCGCTGTCACCGCGCCTGCACGGCGTGTTGCAGGCGCTGGTGCTGCCGGGCTGATATTTTGCTCTGGTATCAGGAGCTGCCAGCACATTCTGGGTATGCGCTCAAGCCGGTTTTGACCATATTTTTTTCGCAGCGGGCAGGGCGCGTTGCGATTGGCCTGGCGTGTCCGGGCCATGGCCTACACTTTCGCGTTGCCCGCGGCCGACGCGGCCAGGCGCTCGGGGCGCTGGCAGCGCATGCTGTGGCGCGGTACGCCGCGCCGGCCTGCCGTCCACAGCCCATTTCCGTGCGCCTGTTTTCAATATAACGAGGGAGACCCACGCATGAAGCATTTCCGCTGGCTGCTCATGGCCACACTGTCGGCCTTGCCCGGCCTGGCGCTGGCCGCCGACATCGATGGCAGCCGCCTGGCCCTGTGGTGGGGCGTGCCGTTTGCCGGCGTTCTGCTGTCGATCGCGCTTCTGCCGCTGCTGGCACCCATTTTCTGGCACCACCATTACGGCAAGGTGGTGGCGGGCTGGGCGCTGGCCTTTCTGCTGCCGTTTGCCGCGGTCTTCGGCCCGGCGGCGGCCGGCGCGAGCCTGGTGCATGCGCTGCTGGCCGAATACATTCCGTTCGTGATCCTGCTGACGGCGCTGTTCACGGTGGCGGGCGGCATCTACATCCGCGGCAACCTGCAGGGCAGCCCCGGGCTCAATACCGCCATCCTGGCCATCGGCGCCGTGCTGGCCAGCTTCATGGGCACGACCGGGGCGTCGATGCTGCTGATCCGCCCGCTGATCCGCGCCAACGACCAGCGCAAGCATTGCGCGCACGTGGTGATCTTTTTCATCTTCATCGTCTCCAACGCCGGCGGCTCGCTGACGCCGCTGGGCGACCCGCCGCTGTTCCTGGGCTTCCTCAAGGGCGTCGACTTCTTCTGGACCGTGGCCCACATCTTCCAGGAGACGCTGTTCCTGGTCGGCGTGCTGCTGGCGCTGTTCTATGCGCTCGACACCTGGTACTTCCGCCGCGAAGGCCAGGGCGGCGGGCAGCGCCGCGACCCGACGCCCGACACGCGCACGATCGGCTTCGATGGCAAGGTCAACTTCGCGCTGCTGGGCGTGGTGGTGGCGCTGGTGCTGCTCAGCGGTTTCTGGAAGTCGCCCGTGGTGTTCGACGTCGCGGGCACGCCCGTCGGCCTGCCGGGCCTGGTGCGTGACGTGGGCTTGGTCATCGTCACGCTGGTGTCGCTGTGGCTCACGCCCGCGCAGGTGCATGCCGACAACCAGTTCGGCTGGGGGCCCATGCAGGAAGTGGCCAAGCTGTTCGCCGGCATCTTTCTGACCATCATTCCGGTCATCGCCATGCTCAAGGCCGGCGTGGGCGGGCCCTTTGGCGCCATCGTCGCAGCCGTCACGCGCCCCGATGGCGCGCCCGATCCGGCGATGTACTTCTGGGCGTCGGGGCTGCTGTCCTCGTTCCTCGACAACGCGCCGACCTACCTGGTGTTCTTCAACACCGCCGGCGGCAATCCGGCCGAGCTCATGACCACGCTGGCGCCCACGCTAGCCGCCATCTCGGCGGGCGCCGTGTTCATGGGCGCCAATACCTACATAGGCAACGCGCCCAACCTGATGGTCAAGGCCATCGCCGAGGACCGCGGCGTCAAGATGCCGAGCTTCTTCGGCTACATGCTGTGGTCCTGCGGCATCCTGGTGCCGCTGTTCATCCTGATGACCTTCGTCTGGTTCCGCTGAAACTGAAAGAAAGCCCGCCATGAACAAACCCCGCATCCTGATCGCCCGTGCGATCTTTCCCGAAGTGGTCGAGCGGCTCGCGCAGCACTTCGAAGTCGAAGCCAATCCCGAGGACGCCCTCTGGTCGCCACAGGAGCTGGCCGAACGCCTGGCCGACAAGGATGGCGCCCTCACCACCGGCAGCCAGCGCATCGACTCCGAACTGATCGCCGCCTGCCCGCGCCTGAAGATCGCGGCCAACATGGCCGTGGGCTACAACAACTTCGACGTCGAGGCCATGACCGCCGCGGGCGTGCAGGGCACCAACACGCCCGATGTGCTGACCGAGACCACGGCCGACTTCGGCTTCGCGCTGCTCATGGCGACCGCGCGGCGCATGGCCGAGTCCGAGCATTACCTGCGCGCCGGGAAATGGAACAAATGGAGCTACGACATGTTCGCCGGCACCGAAGTGCACGGCAGCACGCTGGGCATCATCGGCATGGGCCGCATCGGCCAGGGCATTGCCAAGCGCGGCGCGCACGGCTTCGGCATGGACGTGGTCTACCACAACCGCTCGCAGCTCTCGCCCGAACTCGAGGCCGAGTGCAAGGCCCGCTATGTCGGCAAGGAAGAGCTGCTGCGCAGCGCCGACCACGTGGTACTGGTGCTGCCCTACACCGCCGAGTCGCACCACACCATCGGTGCGGCCGAGCTGGCGCTGATGAAGCCCACGGCCACGCTGGTCAACATCGCGCGCGGCGGCATCGTGGACGACGCGGCCCTGGCGCACGCGCTGCGCACGCGCCAGATCGCGGCGGCCGGGCTCGATGTGTTCGAGGGCGAGCCCAGCGTGCACCCCGACCTGCTCACGGTGCCTAACGTCGTGCTGACGCCGCACATCGCCAGCGCCACCGTGGCCACGCGCTTGGCGATGGCCAACCTGGCCGCCGAAAACCTGATCGCGTTCTTTGACGGGCGCGGCGCGCTCACCCCCGTGAACCGCGTCGGCGACTGAATTGCATAATTGGCAGTCAAATATGCCTCCAGCCCTTATGGGGCATGCGTTGACAGCTATTGAAACAAGAGTGAACTGCCTTTGACTACCGACACCCTCGTTCTCGCCGCCCTGCTGCTGCTCGTGGTCGTTCTGCTGGCGCTGCTGCTGTGGCGCCGCCCGCGCGTGGAACTGCCGCCCGAATGGGGAGCGCGCCTGCAGGCCCTGGAAGCCACGGCCCAGTCCACCCAGCTGGCGGTGGCCAAGAACGACGGCGCGCTCGACGGCATGGGCCAGCAGCTGCGCGGCTCCACGCAGGCCATGCAGGGCACGCTCGATTCGCTGCGCCATGCGGTGGACGAGCGCCTGGCGCAGGCGGTGGCCGAGTCGCGCACCGGGCGTGCCGAGCTGTCGGACACCCTGGCGGGCTTTCGCACCGAGCTGATGCAGACCACGGCGGCGCTGGCGGCCGAGAGCGTGAAGTCGCGCCAGGCCATGGCCGAGAGCACGCAGCTATTCGAGCAGCGCATCCAGGAGCGCTTCGAGGCGCTCACGGGCGCCACGCGGCAGACGCTCGACTCGCTCAAGGGCGACATCCAGAGCCAGCTCGGCACCATGTCCACGGCGCTCAAGGACCAGCTCGAAGGCAACGGCCACCAGATCAAGAACCAGTTCTCGGTGCTGCAGGACGCGGTCTCGCAGCAGCTCGCCGGGCTGGTGCAGGGCAGCCAGCACAACGCCGAGCAGCTGCGCACGGCGCTCAACGAGCGCCTGGCCGCCATCCAGGCCGACAACTCGACCAAACTCGAAGAAATGCGCCGCACGGTGGACGAAAAGCTGCACGCCACGCTCGAGCAGCGCCTGGGCGAGTCGTTCAAGCTGGTCAGCGACCGGCTCGAACAGGTGCACAAGGGCCTGGGCGAGATGCAGACGCTGGCCGGCAGCGTCGGCGACCTCAAGCGCGTGATGACCAACGTGAAGATGCGCGGCACCTGGGGCGAGCTGCAGCTGGGCGCCATCATCGAGAACGTGCTCACGCCCGGCCAGTACGCGCGCAACGTCAAGACCGTGCCGGGCAGCGATGAGCTGGTCGAGTTCGCGATCCGCCTGCCGGGCCAGAGCGACGAGCAGCCGGTGTGGCTGCCGATCGATTCCAAGTACCCGGTGGAGCAGTACCAGCGCCTGATGGACGCGCACGACACGGCCGACAAGTCGGCCATTGCGTCGGCCGGCAATGCGTTCGAGACCTCGATCAAGCTCGAAGCGCGCAAGATCTATGGCAAATACGTCTCGCCCCCGCACACCACCGACTTCGCCGTGCTCTACCTGCCCACCGAAGGGCTGTTCGCCGAAGTCATGCGCCGCCCCGGCCTGGTCGAGGCGGTGCAGAACGACTGCCGCATGATGATCACGGGCCCGGCCAACCTGGCGGCCATGCTCAGCAGCCTGCAGATGGGTTTCAAGACGCTGGCGATCGAGAAGCGCTCGTCCGAAGTCTGGAACATGCTGGGCCAGGTCAAGACCGAGTTCGCCAAGTTCGGCGACGTGGTCGAGGCCACCAAGAAGTCGATCGACGCGGCCGCCAAGAAGTTTGACGAGGTGGGGGTGCGCACGCGCGCCATCCAGCGGCGCTTGCGCGACGTGCAGGCCCTTCCGGCCCCTGAAGAGGGCGGGCTGCTGGTCGCCGCGCCCGAAACGGCCATGCCGGCCGCGCCTTCGCCGAGCGAAGGCGAGTGACATGAACGCCGCGCTGGCCCGTCTGATCGCGGGACAGGTCTGCGTGCATGCCTGCATGGCCGGCATGCGCATGGCTGCGCCGCTGCTGGCGCTGCGCGCGGGCTACAGCGCAGCGGCCGTGGGCGTGCTGCTGGCGCTGTTTGCGCTGACCCAGGTGTTCTTGGCGCTGCCCGCGGGGCGCTATGCCGACCGCCATGGACTGCGCCGTCCGGTGGGCTTTTGCGTGGTGGCGGCCGCCAGCGGCGCGGGGCTCGCGCTGGCATTTCCGGTGTTCGAGGTGCTGTGCGCGGCGGCCTTGCTCACGGGCGGCGCCACGGGTGCGGCCACGATCGCGCTGCAGCGCCACGTCGGCCGGGCCGCCCACAGCGCCACGCAACTCAAGCAGGTGTTCAGTTGGCTGGCGATCGGACCGGCCATCTCCAACTTCATCGGCCCCTTCTTTGCCGGCCTGATGATCGACCATGCGGGCAGCGCCGCCGGCAGCCTCGGCGGCTTTCGCTGGGCGTTCGCGCTGCTGGCGGTGCTGCCGCTGGCCACCTGGTTCTGGGTGCGCCACACGGTGGAGCTGCCGCCCGTGATCGCCGCCACGGGCGGGCCGCAGCAGCGCGTGTGGGACCTGTTGCGCGAGCCGCGCTTTCGCCGCCTGATGCTGGTCAACTGGGTGCTGTCGTCCTGCTGGGACGTGCACACCTTCGTCGTGCCGCTGCTGGGCTACGAGCGGGCACTGAGCGCGTCGGTCATCGGCACCATCCTGGGGGCCTTCGCCATTGCCGCGGCGCTGGTGCGCATGGCGATGCCGCTGGTGGCGCAGTGGCTGCGCGAATGGGCGGTGATCGCCGGCGCCATGGTCGCCACCGCGGCGTTGTTTGCGGTCTATCCGCTGCTGACCACGGCCTGGTCGATGGGCCTGTGCTCGGTGCTGCTGGGCCTGTCGCTGGGCTCGGTGCAGCCGATGATCATGAGCATGCTGCACCAGATCACGCCCGAGCAGCGGCACGGCGAGGCCCTGGGCCTGCGCCTCATGGCCATCAACGCCTCCAGCGTGATGATGCCCCTGCTGTTTGGCACCGCCGGCGCGCTGATCGGCGTGGCGGGCCTGTTCTGGGTGGTGGGCACGGGCGTGGGGCTGGGATCGCGGCTGGCCTGGCTGCTGCGGCCGCCGGCCCGCGCGCGGGACTGATGCCCGCCAGCGAAGCCGGCACGGAGCACGGTTGATCTGGAACGGAAATCAGCTGGCGAGCTGGTAGAACTCGCGGATCCAGCGCCAGGCCTCCTGTGGCTCGTCGGTGTACCGGAACAGCTCCAGGTTTTCGCGCGAAATGGTGCCTTCCTCGACCAGCACGTCAAAGTCGATGAGCCGTTTCCAGTAGGCGGTGCCGAACAGCACGATCGGCAGCTGCTTGGCCTTCTTGGTCTGCACCAGGGTCAGCACCTCGAACAGCTCGTCCAGCGTGCCAAAACCGCCTGGAAACGCGACCAGGGCCTTGGCGCGCATCATGAAATGCATCTTGCGCAGCGCAAAGTAGTGGAACTTGAAGCTCAGCGTGGGCGAGATGAAGCGGTTGCCGCTTTGCTCGTGCGGCAGCGTGATGTTGAGCCCCACGTTGAGTGCGCCTTCGTCGCTGGCGCCGCGGTTGGCCGCCTCCATGATGCCGGGGCCGCCGCCGGTGCAGATGTAGAGCCGGTTGTCAGGGAGCTGGCGGTTGCTGTGTTCGGCCACCAGGCGCGCGAACTGGCGCGCCTTGTTGTAGTAGCCGGCATTGCGCACGGCGCGCTCTGCCAGCGCCAGGCGCTCGGCATCGCCGCTGGCCTGCGCCTGGGCCAACTGCTGCGCGGCTTCGTCGGGGGCCACAAAACGCGCACTGCCATAGACGACGATGGTGTTCTGGATGCCCTGTTCGGCCTGGCCCAGCTCGGGCTTGAGCAATTCGAGTTGCAAGCGGATGCCGCGCGTCTCGCGCCGGAACAGGAATTCGGGGTCGGCAAAGGCGAGCCGGTTGGAATTGGCCTCCAGCGGGTTGCCGTTGGTGGACTGGTTGTGCAGTTCGTCCCAGACATCGGAGAGACTGCGTTCATTGAGTTGGGTGGTGGCGTCCATGGCGTGATTGTGGCGGGGATTTTGCAGGCACCGGAGGGGCGCAAGCAAAAGGGGAGGCCGGGACCAGGGGCCATGTGGGCGCCACGCGCCCGGGTTATGGCAGCGCCAGAAGGCTGTCGATGCGGTAGCGGGGCAGGCCGAGCAGGCTGGGGGACACAGCCGACAGGATGGGGTAGTTGGCTGTCCGCGTCTGCTCCTCGAAGGACTGCGCGAACGCCCGCACGGCAGCGACGTCGCCGGCGGTTTCCGGGCGGCTGAGCGAGTGTTCTGCATCGGCCAGGGAGCGCAGGACCTCGGCGCGGGCGGCATCGCTCTGCTGGGCTGCCCGCACGATCTGCGGCAAGGCCTGGCGCAGGCCGCTCGGCCCGTCGAGCTCCCAGGCGCCCGGATCGATGATGGCCGGCTCGGGCTCCGCCCGTACCCGTGCGAACTGCCCGGTGGGAAAACGCTTGCCATCGCCCTTGATGGCCAGGCTGTCGCGCACCTGCGGCCACTGCGACTCCGGTACGGTGAAGTAATCCAGTTGGCCCTGGGCGTTGGGGCTCACCTGGATGCCGGCGGGAACCAGCGCCCGGTTGAACCGGCCTGCGAGCGCGGCCGGTGGCAGGCCGGCTTCGATCCGCAGCGACATGGTGTGCCGGGGTGCCCCGTTGAGTGAAAAGACCAGGGTCTCCTGGCCGCTGGCCTGCAAGCTTTGCTGGTCCAGGCCGCGAATCCGAAAGCGCTGCCGCGCCGGAGTGTCACCGCTGTACGCGAGCTGGGCGTCCAGGCGGTGGCCGCTGTGCTCGGCCCGGTCCTTCCACAGCTGCGCGAGGCGGTGCTGCTGTTTCTCCAGCGCGCCTTCGCGCACGTAGCTGCCGGCGAGCTTGAGGCTGAGCTGGGCCTTGACGTCCTGCAGTTGCGACGACAGCTCATCCAGAAAGGCCAGCGCCTGCTGGGCGCTGGCCACCTTTGCGTTGAGCTCCGGCGCCCAGACCCCCAGGCCCTGCCGTGGTGTGGGGGCAGCCATGCTCCGCAGGAGCGGTGCCGCCGGCATTGTCGGTGCCACTGGCACAGTGGAGCGCTGCGCCGCGCCGGTGGCTGGAAGCTGGGCTTGCAGGGAGGGAGAGCGGTCTGCGCTGGAGAGGGGCGTGAGCTGCATGGAGGCGGAGGCGGGGTGCGCGGTCAGAGAAGGTCGAACAGCGACAGGCCGCTGACCTTGCTGTAGGCCTTCTGTGTGGCTTGCAGCGCCGTGCTGTAACCCGACAGGCGTGTGGCGGCTTCTCCGTAGTCCAGTTGCCCGAGGGTGATCATGGCCTGCTGGTTCGACACGCTGACGTTGCCGTGGTTGCTGTCCAGCGTGGCAAGGATGTTCTGGGTGCCGCCGAGGCCGGCGATCTTGCCGCTGACCGACGAGAGCGCATCGTCCAGGGCCTTGATGGTGTCGCCCACGGTATCGCCGGTGTTCATTCCGGTGGTTTGCAGGGTGGTGGCCGTGCGGTCCAGTGAATTGAGCAGAGCGGCCATCTCAGACAGCGTGACGTTGGCCGTCTGCGTGATGCCATGGCCCACGACGACCTGTTGCGGCGCGGTGTTGCCCGTGAACGTATAGCGGGCGCCCAGGGGCTGGGTATCGTCGTAGGTGACCGTGTCCGTTGCGCTGACCGTGCCGGAGAACAGGTAGCGGCCCTCCTGGTCCTTGCTGTTGCTGCTGTAGAAAAGGCTGTCGCGCAGGGCCGTCAGAGAGCTTGCCATCGCCTTCACGTCTTCCGAGGTGTTGCTGCCGTCCCGGGCCCACACCAGCAGATCGCGCACCTGCAGCATGTCCTGCACCATGCTGCCGAGCGCCGTTTCATTCTGCATGAGGCGGGTGCTGAGCGCGCTGATGTTGTCGCGGTATTGCGTGAGCGCGGCATCCTCGCGCGCCATGCGCGACAGGCGGACGTTGGAGATCGGGTCGTCGGAGGGTTGCAGCAGGCGCTGCCCGGAGGACATTTGCTGCATGACATGCTCCAGCCGGGCATTGGCGTTCTGCAGCGCCGTGTTCATGGTGGCGTGAAACTGGGTGGTGGCGATGCGCATGTTCTGCCCTTAGTTCATCATGGCCAGCGTGCTGTCGAACAGCTGGTTGGCAACGGCAATGACTTTCATGTTGGCCTGGTACATCTGCTGGAACTGCACCAGGTTTATGGCCTCTTCGTCAGAGTTCACCCCGCTGGTGTTCTTCCAGTTGGCCACGGCGTAGTTGCGCACGGTTTCCGTCACGCTCAGCGCGCTGTGGTTCTGCTGGCTGTCCGTGCCCAGCTTGCTGACCAGTTGCGTGTAGGCGTCACCCATCAGCACGCTGCCCAGGGTGCCGACTGCAATGGGCTGGTTCTTCAGGTCGATCAATTGCAGCAAGTTGGCGCTGTCGCCCTGCAGTGCCGGGTCAGCAGAAAAGCCCAGGTCCTGTGGCGTGAGGCCGGCCGTGACCTGCAGCATGCCGGACGTGCTGCTGGCATTGAAGACGAACAGCGGTTTGCCGGACTCCGGTGTGGCCGCCGTGCTGCCCATGGAGTACCCAGCGGTCAGCGTGTCATTGAACTTCTTGCTGATCTCACCGGCCATGTCGGTGACCGACTGGGCCAGGGGCACCAGCACCTTGTCTTCATAGCTGGCCAGCCCGCCGAGCTGGCCGCCCAGGTCGGTGCCGGTCACGCCGAAGGATTGGGTGGCGAACTGGACCACCAGCGATTGCCCGCCGCCAGTGAGGGGCTTCACTTCCAGCGTGGCCGCCATCGATCCCGCCACCAGGGGCTGGCCGCCGCGCAGCGAGACGCTGCGCGAGCCATCGGGCTGGTTCACGACCTGGACTCCGACCAGGGCAGCGAGCGCGTCGATCTTGTTGTCGCGCTCGTCCATGAGGCCGGACGGGCTGGCCCCTGTGGCCGAGGCGGAAGCGATCTTTTCGTTGAGCTTGGCGATGTCGGTGGCCAGGGCATTGACTTGGGCCACCGTGGTGCTGCGCTGCTGCGCAACCGATGCGCGCTGGCCCGAGAGCACCTGGTTGAGACTGTTGAAGCGCTGGGCCAGGGCCTCGGCAGAGCTGATGACCTGCTGGCGCAGCGGGCTGGACGTGGGCTCCACGCTGGCCGCGTTCAGGGCGCTGAAGAAGGCGTCCAGGCCGCTGTTGATGGAGGCACTGTCGTCGCCCATGACCTGCTCGAGCTGGGTCAGGTAGGGCTGGGTGGTGGCGTGCTGGCCGAGGTTGGAGGCCGCGTTCCACATTTGCAGGTTCTTGTAGTCGTCGCTGAAGCGGAACAGCGACGGGATGTTGACGCCGTCGCCGGCCGCGAACGGGCCCGAGCGCGAAGGCTGGGCCGAGGTCAGCAGGATGCCCTGGCGGGTGTAGCCCGGCGTCATGAGGTTGGCGACGTTCTGGCTGGCGACGGTCAGGGCCGCTTGCGCCGCCAGCGTGCCGGACAGGGCGTTGTTGATCATGCTCATGGAATGGGCGCTTTCTGAAAAAGGTGGCCTGGGTGGCCTTAAGGCTTCAAGGCGGCCGTGGCGGGCGAAAACTTAAGCGGCCCGTCTGTGGCCGGATCGGCCGGTGCGAGCAGCTGCTGCAGGATGACGTCGGCAATGCCGAACGCCCGCTGCCCGGCCATGGCGTCGGCCACCATGGTGTCGGCCAGTTCCAGCAGGCTGCCGTGGGTCGGGCTTTTAAACATGCCGTCTTCGCCAGCGATCTCGCGGGCGCTGCGGCGCATCTGCTTGAGCATTTCGCCGATGAACAGGCCTTCGAACTTGACGGCGGCCTGCTCGGCCTTGGCCGCTTCGCGGATGGCGGGCTCGGTCGCGCTGGCGGCCGGGGCCAGTGAAAAGGGCTGGGGGTGCAGTTCGTTCATGGAGAGTCTTAGATCACGACCAGTTCGCCGTCGATGGCGCCGGCCTGGTCCAGCGCCTGCAGGATGGCCATGATGTCGTCGGGCGTGGCGCCGGTGCTGTTGATGGTGTCGATGATGGTTTGCAGCTTGGTGCTGGTGGGCCAGTTGAACATCCGCCCATTGCCTTGCTCTACGCTCACGCGCGACTGCGGCGTGACCGCGGTCTGGCCCTGGCTGAACGGCGCGGGCTGGCTGACCTGGGGCTGCTCGTTGATCACCACCTTGAGCGCGCCATGCGACACGGCGGCCGGCCGCACCGTGACGCCTTGGGCGATGACCACGGTGCCGGTCTTGGAGTTGAAGATGACCTTGGGGGTTTCGATGCCGACATTGACGCTCAGCGCCTGCAGCTGGGCCACGAAGGCGACGCGCTCGGTCGGGTTCTGCGGGGCCTGCACTTCCACGCTGGTGGCGTCGCGCGTGGTGGCGACGGCGCCGAAGCGCCGGTTGATCGATGCCACGATATTCGTCGCGGTCTCGAAGTTGGGGCGGCGCAGGCTCAGGCGTACGGTGGGCCGGGTGTCGAAATCTGTCTCGATTTCGCGCTCGATGGTGGCGCCGTTCGGAATGCGCCCGGCCGTGGGGGTGTTCACCGTCACGCTGGAGCCGCTGGCACCCTGGGCGTTCAGGCCGCCGACCACGAGGTTGCCTTGGGCCAGCGCATAAACCTCGCCGTTGGCCGCGCGCAAGGGCGACAGTAGCAGCGCACCGCCGCGCAGGCTCTTGGCGTCGCCCAGCGACGACACGGTGACGTCGATGGTCTGGCCTCTGCGGTAGCCCGGCGGGAAGACCGCGCTGACCATCACCGTGGCCACGTTCTTGGTCTTGGAGTCGGTGCGTTCGGGCAGCTTGACGTCGAACTGCTTGAGCAGGTTCGTGACCGACTGGCCGGCCGATTTGACCTGGGTGCTGTCACCCGAACCATTGAGGCCGACCACGATGCCGTAGCCGACCAGTTGGTTCTCGCGCACACCTTCGACCTGCACCAGGTTGCGCAGGCTTTGCGCCGCCAGGGCCGGCGCGGCGCACAGGCACAGCGTCAATAGAAAGGGGGCAAGGCGCAACAATTTCATGGCAACTTCTTTTGCAAGCTCAGAAAGGCATCCAGGGGCCGTTGAAGAACGTCATCAGCCAGCCCTGGCGCTGGGTGTCGGCCAAGGCACCGCGCCCCGAATACACGATGCGCGCATTGGCGATGCGCTGCGACGACAGGCGGTTGTCGGTGTCGATGTCGGCGACGCGAACGTAACCGCTGACGCGGATAAATTCCTCGCCCTGGTTCAGCGTCAGGCTTTTTTCGCCGCGAATCTGCAGCAAGCCGTTGGGCAGCACCTCCTGCACGACCACGGTGATCGCACCCTGCAGGGTGTTTTGCTGCATGCTGGAGCCGCTGCTGTCAAAGTGGCGCTGGGCATCGATGCCGATGTCGGTCTTGAGCGTCTTGCCCAGCAGCACACTGGGCGCTACCGAGGCGCTGCTGTTCTTGCCGGTGCTGGTGCCGGTTTTCTTGCTCGCCTGGGTGGTTTCCTGCAGCACCACGGTGAGCACGTCGCCGGGCCGGAACGCCCGGCTGTCCGAGGTCAGTGAAGAAAACGCGAGCGGGGAAAATACGCCGCCCGACTGCCCTCGCTGCACGGCAAGGGGCGCAGTGGCGAACTCGAGAGCTTCCGCGGGACCCGAGGGCGGGACTGTGGCCACCGTTTCGCAGGCGGCCAGTGCCAGGCAGGCGAGCGACGCGGCGATTGCCTTGCAGCCTTGCATCAGCGCACTGCCTGGACCAGGTTCTGCAGCATGCCGTCGGCGGCCGACAGTACCTTCGTGTTCATTTCGTAGGTGCGCTGAGCGGCGATCATGTCGACCATTTCCTCCACCACCTGCACGTTCGAGCCCTCCAGCGTCCCCTGCTTGAGTTTGCCACGGCCGTCTTCGCCGGGGTTACCCTCGGTCGGTGCGCCGCTGGCGGTGGTCTGTTTGTAGAGATTGTCGCCCAGGGCCAGCAGGCCGGTGGGGTTGATGAAGTGGGACAGCGTGATCTGGCCCAGCTCGGTGGGCGTGGTCGTGCCGGGCACGGTGGCCGAAACCACGCCGTTCTCGCCGATGGAGATGGCCGTGGCATTGGCCGGAACGGTGATTTCGGGACGCAGTGGCAGGCCCTGCGCATTCACCAGGCGCCCTTCGGAATTCACGGAAAGCTGGCCGGCGCGCGTGTAGGCGGATTCGCCACTGGCCATCTCCACCTGGAGGAATCCGTTGCCGGTGATGGCCACGTCCAGCGCCTGGTTGGTCGTCTGCATATTGCCCGTGGTGAACAGCTTTTGCGTGCCGACCATGCGCGTGCCATTGCCCAGTTGCACGCCCGAGACGGAGGTGCGGTTGTTGTCCAGTTGGGCGCCGGGCTGCTGCTCGACGGAATAGAAGAGGTCTTCGAAGACGACGCGGTCGCGCTTGAAGCCGACGGTGTTGACGTTGGCCAGGTTGTTGGCGATGGCCTGCAATTTGGCATCTTGCGCCTGCACGCCGGTCTTGCTGATCCACATGGCTGGGTTCATGGTTTTCTCCTGAGGGGGTGTCTGGGTTTACTCTCGCAACAGCCGGTTGCCGTTGGCCGCCATGTCGTCGGCGGCCTTGAAGAGCTTCATATGGAATTCGAAATCGCGGCTGAGCGTCATGGTGGCAACCATCTCTTCCACCGCCGACACGTTGCTGCTTTCAAGGTGGCCGCTGCGCACCTGCACGGTGTCGTCCGCGGGCAGCGCCACGCCCGCACGGCCGACGATCAGGCCCGCTTCGTTCTTGGTCAGGTCGTTGGCAGCGGGCTTGACCAGCTTGAGGCGGTCGACGGGCTGCATTGTTTCCTGGCCGTTGGGCTGCACCGAGATCGTGCCGTCTGCGCCAATGGCGATGCGCGATGCGGGCGGCAGCACGATGGGGCCGCCGTCGCCGATCACCGCCCGGCCGTTGAGGGTCAGCGTGCCGCTGCTGTCGAGCGCGAACGCACCGCTGCGCGTATAGGCCTCGCCATTGCCGTGGGCCACGGTGAAGAAGCCTTCGCCGCTGATGGCCGCATCCAGGTCGCGCCCGGTGGGCGCCAGGGTGCCTGCGCGCGTATTCACCGCGTTGGCCTGCAGCTGGCTCATGTGCCGGGCGTCGTAGCCGAAACCGTCCACGCTCTGGCTGGTCGCCAATTCGAGGTCGGCGCGAAAGCCGCTGGTCTGAAGGTTCGCCAGGTTGTTCGCATGCACCTGCTGGGCCCGCAGGGACCGTTCGGCGCCGCTCATCGCGGAGTAGATCAGTGCATCCATGCCGTGCTACCTCAGACAGCCTGCATCAAGGTTTTCATCATGTCGCTCTCGGCAGAGATGACCTTGGTGTTGGCCTGGTAGTTGCGCTGGGACGTCATCAGGCTTACCAGTTCGGAGGTCATGTCCACGTTCGATTGCTCGATCGCGCCCACGGTCAGCGCACCCGTCATGCCACTGCCCGGCGTGCCGTAGAGCGGCGTGCCCGAGCCGCTGGACGTGGTCCAGCTGGTGTCGTTGACCGAGACCAGGGCGTTTTCGTTGGGGAACGTGGCCAGGGCGACGGTGCCGACCTTCTGCTTCTGGCCATTGCTGTATTGCGCCACCACCGAACCGTCTTCGGACAGCTGCACGCCTACCAGCGCACCCGATGCGTAGCCGTTGGTCGCGTTGACGGTGTTGGTGGTCTCGCCGGCGAACTGGGTCGAACCTGCGTAGTTGATGTCGATTTCCATATCCTCCGCGCCGGTGGTGGGCGTGACCAGTGTTAGGTGGGCGGTGGGGAGGGGTTGCTTCAGCTGGCCAGTAGGCTCGAATTCCATCACCGTAGGAGTGCCGGCAGTGACTCCATCGATGGCGTAGTTAACTGTGACTTCGTTGGTGCCGGTCTTGACGAAGTACTGTGTCACGGTGTGCTTGGCACCCAGCGAGTCATAGGCCACGGCTACCGAGGAGCTGTTATAGGACAGCGGGTTTGTGGGGTCGAATGGGGTGACCGTGGGTGCTGTCCAGTCGGCGGAAAGATTGCCTACATATTCGAGCCTGGTGCTGGCCTGGGCCGCGATCTGGCCCGTGGGCACCTTGATGTCGCCCATGGCGCCCAGGGCCGCGCCCGGCATGGGGACGCCGGCCGCATCGACCACGGCGTTATAGCCCTGCACTTTGCGGTTGAAGCTGTCGACCAGATAGCCGTCCTTGTCGGTGGCGAAAATGCCCACCCGCGTGTAGAGCTCGACGCCAGTGGAGTCTTTGGTGACGAAAAAACCCCGTCCCTGAATGGTGGCGTCCAGGCCGCGGCCCGTGGTGAGCACGCCGCCGCCGATGTCGATGCTTTGGGTCTGCGAGCCGATGCGCACGCCGCTCGGCTGGGAGCCCGCGTACATCGAGGAGAAATTGGCACGGCTGGACTTGAAGCCGTAGGTGCCCGAGTTGGCGATGTTGTTGCTGATGGTGTCCAGCGACGTGTTGATGGCGTTGATGCCGGAGAGGGCGATTTCGAAGCTCATGGCGGTTCCTTGTTCAGTGGCTGGTGGAGGAGGGCTGGCCGTTGAAGCCGGTGATCAGGCCGGGCTGCACCTGGCCCGCGCCGGAGACGCTCAGAAGAGGCATGCCCGAGCTGGACAGCCGCACGCTCGCCAGGGTGCCGGTGACATCCAGCGGGGGCGTTTCCTTGTTGTCGGCGACGATTTCCATGCGGTAGGTGCCCGGTGGCAGGCCCAGCTTGGCGGGGTCGATCGTGTAGTGCGCCGCGCCGGGGCTCAGCGTGCCCAGTTCGATGCGCTGGGTGCTGCCGTCGCCGGCAGTGAGAACCAGTGTGTTCTGTGCGCTGAGGTTCTCCAGCGTGAAGCCGATCTGGACGGGCTCCCCGGCCAGGGTCACCGTGTCGCTGCGCACCGTGATCTGCGAGCCGACCTGGGCACCGAGGGACAGCAGCTGCAGGCTGGACAGGATGGACGTGCTCGCCGCGCCCTGGTCGGTCAGCTTTTGCAGCGCCTCCATCTGGCTGAGCTGGGCCAGCTGGCCGACGAATTCGCTCGGATCCGTGGGCTCCAGCGGGTTCTGGTTCCTGATCTGGGCGACCAGCAGGGTGGTGAACAGGTTGGAGACGGATGCCGCCGAGCCCGCTGCATTGGCGATGCCTGTGTCGACGCCAGCGCTCTGGCCGCTGGTGGAGGAAGGGGTTTGCATGGGATCAGCCTTCGCCGAGTTTCAGGAGGGATTGCTGCATCGACTTGACGCGGCTGAGCACCTCCACATTGGTTTCAAAGGCGCGCGATGCCGACAGCATGTCGGTCATCTCGGCCACCGGGTTGACATTGGGGTAGAACACTTCGCCCTGGTCGTTGGCCAGCGGGTGGCCAGGCTCGTAGACCTTGCGCAGGGGCTCGGTGCTCTGGATCACGTCGAGCACCTGCACGCGCGCTCCGGGCAGCTGATCGCCGCTGGCCGCCCGGTTGATGGCCGAAAACACCGGTTTGCGCGCGCGGTAGGTGTCGGCTTCGTTGCCGGCCGCCGACTGTGCGTTGGCCAGGTTGCTGGAGATGGTGTTGAGGCGCACGGTCTGGGCCGTCATGGCCGAACCGGCAATCTCGGTGATCATTCGGAATGACATGGTCTTACTGTCCCGCGATGGCTTTGGCAAGGCCCTTGAGCTTCATGTTGGTGAAGGCCAGGCTGGTCTGGAAATCCGAGGCGTTCTGCGAAAAGACAGCCTGCTCCACGCCAAGCTCGACGGTGTTGCCGTCCTGGGAAGGGTGGTTGGGCACGCGGTACAGCAACTCCGCGTCGCCGGTGTCCAGCGCCAGGCTGTCATGGCTGTCGCGGGTGCGGCTGAGCGCCGCAGAGAAATTGATGTCGCGCGCCTGGTAGCCAGGGGTGCTTTCGTTGGCCAGGTTGGATGCAAGGACCTTGGTACGATCCGCGCGCAGCCTGAGCGCATCCTGGTGGATGCCCAGCGCCTTGTCGAAGTGAATTCCCATATCGTTCCTCTTCTCCTGATGTACACAAAAAACGTTCACGGCCGGTCGCTGTTGCGTGCCGCCTTCGTGGGGGCATTGCTCGGGGCGACGCTGTCGCAGGCGGCCAGCCCGGAACCTGCGGTCCAGGTCGAGGCGGCGGTGCGCCAGTTTCTGGCCGAGCAGGCCACGCTCAAGGGTTTGGTGGACCCCGCCTTCGAGCTGAGCTTCGTCAGCCGTGCCCCGGTGCCGGCGCCCTGCCCGCAGGCGGTCGCCGTCGACGCGATGGAGACGCGGTATCTCAGCCGCATGCGCTTCAGCGCCACTTGCCCTGGCCAGGCCGGCTGGCAGCGCGACTGGATCGTGCGTGCCGAGGTTTCGGCCATGGTGGTGGTGGCTGCGACCGACGTGCCCGCCAACCGCCCGCTGGCCGAGGCCGACCTGACGCAGGAGCGGCGCAAGCTCGCCGACATGGCCGACAGCCTGCCGGCGCTGGACGCCGCGATCGGCCAGGCCAGCGCGCGCGCGCTGCGCGCGGGGCAGGTGGTGCAGCCGCGCTTTCTAGCGCAGCCCGTGCTGGTCAAGCGTGGCGACAGCGTGCACATCGTGGCCCGCAGCGGGCCGGTCGAGGTCCAGGTGGCGGGCGAGGCGCTGGAGTCGGGGCGGCGCGGCGCCATCGTGCGGGTGCGCAACACCAGCACGGGCAAGATCATCCGTGCGCGTGTGCTGGACAGTGCGGTGGTGGAGCCTGAAAGCATGGCGGGTTCGTATTCCGGTCAGTCCAACGACTGAATCTGGCTCGCCACCCGACCCAGCTTGGCCGCGTAGGCCGGGTCCGTGGCGTAGCCGCCGCGCGCCAGCGCCTGGGCGAATGCCTGGGCATCGCTGCCGGTGTTCAGCGCGGCGCGGTAGCGCGGGCTGCTCTGGAGTAGGCGGGCGTAGTCGTCGAACGCGCTTGCATAGTCGGGGTAGCTGCGGAAACCTTCGGTTTTCTTGACGGCCACGCCGTCTTCGTATTCGGTCGTGAGCGCTTCGGCGCGCTCGCCTTGCCAGCCCGCCTGGGCCTTGAGGCCGAACAGGTTGTGGGTGGTGTGGCCCGAGGCATCGCGCAACTGCCGCTGCCCCCAGCCAGACTCCAGCGCCGCGTGGGCGGCCACCAGCTCGGTGGAGACGCCCAGGCTTTGCGCGGCTTGCCGGGCCCACGGCGCAATCGCCGCGAGAAAGGCCTGCGGGCTTTCACTGGAGACCGCATCGCCCAGCGCGGTACTGGGCTGCGCGCTGTTCAGGCGGTGGATCTGGGCTTCAGGCCGCAACGCCGGCCAAGCCTCGTCGGGCCAGCCGTGCTCGATCACCTGCTTGATGTCGGCGTGCACGCGCTGGAATGCGGCCGCGAAGTTGCCCGTGCCGCCCAGCGCTGGCTGCAAGGTGCTCCACGACGAGGCGGTGGTGCTGCCGAGCGCGATGTCAGGCCGCAGCATAAGTGTCCTCTTCCTTGCCTGTCAGCACGCGCTGCAGCAGGGCCTGCTGGTCGCTCATCAGGCGGCCGTTGCCGGCGTTGCGCTCCTTGCATTCGCGCACCAGGGACTCCAGGGTGCTCCAGCGCGCGGCGACGGCCTTGCGCGCTGGTACCGAGAGGCGCTCCAGCACGGCCGCCATGCTCGGCCGGGCATGCGTGGGCAGCAGGCGGGAGACCAGCACCACGCGCGCTTGCCGGCGCTTTTCCAGCCCATCGACCGCCGCCGTGATGGTGCGGGCCAGCACTTCGAGGCCCGCGCTGTCGTGGCGCAGGGCGGTGGCGAACTGTTCCTCCAGCAGGGCGTTCAAGGCGCGGTATTCCCGCACGTCGGCATCCATGTCGGCGAGCAATCGCTTCAGGACGGGCTGCAGGCTCATTCCCTCCCCCCGTGGTAGCGCGCGATCAGGCCGGCGAGCTTGGCCGCGTCAAACTTCACCTCCCCGCGCGCCAAGGCATCGCGCAGCGCGGCCACCTTGGCTTCATCGATTTCGGGCATGGCGCGCAGCGCCGCCTGGGCCGGCTGCAGCACGGTGGACTGGTGTTCGCTGGCTTCCGCGCGCAGTGCCGTCTGGGCCGGGTGCGCGGGCAGGGTTTCCTGGATGGGGGTGGTGGCAGTGGCGGGCAGTGCAGGCAGGCCTGTGCTGGTGATTTTCATGCGATAGCCTCGGGGTCTGGTTTCCATGGCAACGGTCAACGGAATTTTTTCAGGGTCTCGCGCATCGCCGTCAGTGCGTTGCGCTCGGGCAGGGCCGAGTCCACACCGGGCAGCAAGGGTGTGACGGTGCCCGGCACGCCGAACATGGCGGCAATGTTGCCGGCATGTTCGCTGGTGAGGATGAGCAGCTCGATGCGGCGGTTGATGTCCGCTGTGGAGTCATTGGCATCGAAGGGGGCGCGGTCTGCCATGCCCACGATCTGCAGCGTACTGGTGGCGGGCATACCGCCAGCCAGCAGGTGGTAGCGGGCGGACATGGCCCGGCTGTTCGACAGCGTCCAGTTGGAGGCGGCGCCGAAATCGCCGTCGGCATAGGGCAGGGAGTCGGTGTGCCCGACGATCAGCATCTGGTTTTCCATGCGGGCAAATACCGGCCCGATCTTGCGCAGCAGGCGGCGGAAGCGGTCGGTGGGAAAGGCGCTGCCGCGCTCGAACATGCCCAGCTTGGCGGTGTCGTGGAGCATGACGCGCAGCCCGTAGGGCGTGATGATGGTCTGCAGATTGCTGGCCAGGCCCGCATCGTCGCTGAGCTTGGCCAGGATCGCCGACAACTGCTGCAGGTCGGCCGGAGATTCGTAGCGTGTCTGCAAAGGGGCGGCCCCTGGTAGAGTGTCCTGGGCGTTCCCTGTGCCGTTGGTGAAGGCCTTGCGTGGCTGCAGGGTGTCGCCTTGCGCGGGTATGGGGTCGCGGGGAATCAGGCTGCCCCGGGCCGTGCTGAAGCTCTGGATCTTGTGGCCCGCGCCCTCGTCGAAAAGCTTGCCGCCGGTGGTGCGCAGCACTTCCTCGGTGTGCTCCGCGTTGCGCGCAGCGAGCACCCACAGCAACAGGAAAAGGCACATCAAGGCCAGGCAGAAGTCGGCGAAAGCGACCTTCCAGGCTCCGCCGTGCTCCTCATCGTCGTGCTTGCGCGAGACGCGCTTGACGATGGCCTGGTGCTGTTTTTCGCGCGCAGCGCTCACCGGGGGTCTCCCGCGCGGCGATTGGGCGTCCTGGGCGGCGCATCTTCGCCGGTCAGCGCGTTGATCCAGCCCTCAAGCAGGGCAAAGCTGGGCTTGAGGTTGAGCTGCACCAAGCGGCGGCCCGCGTCAATGGCCAGCAGCGGGGGCTTGCCGGAGACGTGGGTGACCAGCACGACCTTCACGCATTCGAGCGTGGACAGCTCCTGCTTGACCAGTTGCTTCATCACGTTGCTCAGCGGGTCCAGCACGCCGTAGCAAAAGAAGATGCCGATGAAGGTGCCGACCATCGCCGCGGCGACTTTCTCAGCGATTTCGGCGGAGCTGGCGCCATCACCGATGGTGTTCATCGCCATCACGATGCCCAGCACTGCGGCCAGGATGCCGAAGCCGGGCATGGCCTCGGCGATCTTGTGCAGCGACTTGGACGGCTGGTTCAGCTCCTCATGGATCGCCTCCAGCTCCTGTTCGAGCACGCCTTCGAGTTCGTGGGCATTGATCTTGCCCATGGCCATCAGGCGGAAGTTGTCGACGATGAAGTGCAGCAGCTTGGGTTCAGCCAGCACCAGCGGGTAGCGCTGGAACAGGGCACTTTGCTGCGGCGCCTCGACATGGGCGTCGAGTGCCTTCAGGCCGCCGGCGGCGGTTTGCAGCAGTTCGTACATCAGCAGCAGCAACTGGCGCTGGAACTCCTGGCTTTGCTTGCGCATGGTGACGGCCTTGCGCAGCTGCAGCACCATTTCATTGAGCACATGGCGCGGGTTGCCTAGCACGATGGCGCCCAGGGCGGCCCCAGAGATGATCAGCAGCTCGACCGGTTCCCAGATGACCCGCAGCTCGCCGCCACCCATCATGAAGCCTCCGAACACACAGCCAAGAACAATGGCTATACCGACGATTGGTTGCATTTTTGTTTTCCTGAAAGGGAGTTCACGCGTCTTGCAGGAAGGCTTTCATCTTCCGCAGAGCTCCCTTGTTGATCTGGCAGATGCGTGCGTCCGTGAGGCCCAGCACAGCGGAAATTTCCTTCAGGCTGAGATCGAATTCGTAATACATGTGGACCACACGTTGTTCACGCTCGTCCAGGGTGCCCAGCGCCTGCTCCAGGCTGCGCCGGCTCATGAGGGCAGCCTCCGGCGTGAGCGCGCTGGCGGGCACGTTGCTGAGTTCCTGCAGGATCTCGTCGAAGCTCACCAGCATCTCGGCGTTTTCCGCCAGGCGGTACTCCTGCAGTTCGGCCGCGTTGATACCCAGCTCTTTCATGATGTCGTTCTCGCTCGGCGTGCGGCCGAGTCGGCGCGTCAGCTCGCGCACCGCATCCCGCATGCGGTGGCTTTCCTGGCGCACGGCGCGCGGACGCCAGTCCTGGCGCCGCAGCTCATCGAGGATGGAGCCGCGGATGCGTATTGAGGCATAGGCACCGAACTTCTCATCGGGGGCGCCGCCATAGCGCCGCAAGGCGTCGAGCAGGCCCATCAGCCCGATCTGCTCCATGTCCTCGCGGTCCACGGCGCCGCCAATCTGGGACGTCAGCTGCCGCACGACCCGCTTGACCAACGGTGCGTAAGACAGCAGATGCCGTTGCTCATCTTCGGCGCTGCAGGCGGCGGCACCGTGAACTTCGGCGTAACCCGTGTGCATGTCCATGTTTATTCGATGATCAGCTTGCCGATCAGGGCTTCAACAAACGGCTGCTCGCGGTTCTCGTTTTGGTAGCTGGCCTGGTAGGCGGCATTGATCTCCGCTGCCAACTGCGCCACGGTCATGTGGGAGGCTTTCTCCAGCGGATAGGTCGACAACGCCATCACGGCCACGCTGCGCAGCAGGGGCAGATGCTCTTTGACCGTGCGCTCCTTTTCAGCCACCGTCTTGAAGACCAAATCGACGGCCAGGTAGTGCGATAGGGGATCGCCGGCCTGGCTGCGCAGCATCACGATGACCTTGTCGAGGCTGACGTACTTGTATTCCTGCTTGTCGAAGGTCGGCTTGGCCTCTACCGCAGGGGCCGCCGTGGCCTGGCGCTGGAACCACCACCAAGCGCCGCCGCCGCCAGCAGCCGCCGTGAGTAGGCTCACTAGGGCGAGGACCATGAGTTGCCGTGACTTTTTCATCGTGGATCAATAAGGGGGTGAATGGAGGGCGAAGCGCGCCGGAGCCTGGTCGCTTTCTGCTTCCGCAAGGGCTTGCCCAGGCGCGTTCTGCTCCGGGGCGCTGTCTTTCTGGCGCTCCCGCCCGTCGCTGTCTCGGGCACCGTGGGAGATCACGACCATGACCTCGCCTGTCTGGCGACCCATCAGGTCCTGGCGCAGGCCATCGCTGATGGCCTGCAGTTGACGGACGACTTCGCTGCTGGAGGCGCTCAGGTGCACCTGGATGCCGGCGCTGTCGCGCCGGATGGTGATTTCCAACTGGCCGTGCATCGGTGGGTCGAGGCGGATGACGGCGTGCTCGCTGCCGCGTTTGACATGCCAGCCGATGCGCTCGCCGAGGGTTTCAAGCAAGGCCTGTGGCGTCCGCGTGTCCGTACGGGGCGTGGCGTTGGCCGAGACGGCGGTGGCGGGTATGTCACTTGCATCGGACTGAGCAGGGTCGGGCGCCACGCGAGTTTCACGCAGCCATAGAGGCAGCGCCATGCTTTTTTCGCGCACGGCGGCGGCCTCGGGGCCGAGCGTGGCGCTGCCTGACCACAAGTCTTTGGCAGCGTTGACACGCGGGGCCTGGGGAGCGGCTGGCGCCTCCTGCGGAACAAGCGGAGCCTGGGAGAGTTGCGCAGGGCCGGACATCGCCTGGGGAACGGTGCGATTGGGAAGCGCACCTGCGGCCGCCGACTGCTCGGCGGTTGCCGTCGCGGCGGTCGTGGCCGGGTCCAATGGCCGCTGCAGGTTGGTAGGCAGTGCGACCACAGGCATGTTGGCGTCGGCCAGCTGGGCCATGGCGAGTGGCGCCATTGCGCCGGTGGGCAACTGCGCGGCCTCGGTCTCTTGCTCCTTGTCGAAGCCGTCGAAGGGCCGTGTGCCGGAAACGGGCACGACCGGCAGAGCGGCTTCGCTGCTGCTGCCAGGGGCGCTCGGCAGCCACAGTGCGGGATCGGCGGCGCGTTGCAGCGTTTCAAAAAAAAGGGCAGCACCGGCGGACGCGGGCGCCGCCGTGGCAAAGGCCTGCGCAGTGCCCGGCGCCGGTTCGAGCGGGGCCGCCGCGACAGCGAATGCAGGGGAGAGGGGCAGGGCGATGGTCATGCCGTGGCGTCGTTCAGGTCGCTGTTGAGGGCATAGGCCAGCCAGCCGTCCTTGTGGGTGCGCAGGTCCGAGAGGCGCTGCGCCAATTCGTCGCTGGCCGCGGCGCACTGGGCCCGCGCCTGCTGGTGCGCGCGCTCCAGGTTTTGCAGGCTTGCGCGTTCGGTGTCAGACAAGGCGCCGGCCTGGGCGGGCAGCTCCAGCCACGTTGCCAGGTCGCGGTCGGCTTGCTCCAGCGCCCGCCAGTTCTGTGCCGCTGCCGCAGCGCGCAACCGCTGTGTCAAGTTGGCCATCTGCCGTGCCTTAGCCATGGGCCACCTGCATGGCCTGCCAGCTGTTGCGGATGCTGGTGAGCAAGCCCACCACCTCGTCGATCATGCCGACCTCCAGGTCGAGCCCCGCCTTGTACAGGCGCCAGGCGCAGTATTCGTAGAGCCGCCCCAGGTTGGCTACCACTTCACCGCCGTTCTCGAAGTCGAGCGAACTCGACAGGCCGTTGAGGATGTTGACGCACTTGTCCAAGCCACGGGCTTTGAGTTCGTAGCGCTTGCCTTCGATGTGGGCGCGCGTGCGCGCCAATTCCTCCAGCAGGCCATCCATCAGGATCAGCACCAGCTGCACGGGCGAGGCATTGGCGGTTTGCGCGTTCAGATTGACGGCGTGGTAATTGCTGTAAACGTCGTAGTCCATGGGTGTGGGGGCGAAGTGGTGGGGGCAGGCCTCAACTGGTGCCGAAGTTGCCGAGGTTGCTGAGCAGACTCGACGTATCGTTCATGCGCGCCTGCAGCGACTGCAGTTGCGTGAACTGGGCGAGGTAGCGGTTGTAGGCCTGCGTGTACTGGTTATCCAGGCGCGTCTGGCGCGTGGCCAGCGTCTTTTGCTGCGCTTGCACGGAGTTCTGGCGTTGTTTGATTTGGCCCGAGGCACTGTCGGTCCAGCTTTTCACGATACTGTGGAATGCACCCAGGGCTCCACTCGAAGTGGTCAGGCCGGTGTTGCCGAACACCGCGTCCAGGCCCTCGGGATGCGCGGCCAGGGTTTTCTGCAGCTTGGCGTCGTTCAGCGAGAGCGTGCCGTTGCGGTCGGCGTTGATACCGAACTCGGCCAGGCTCAGGCCGCCGTAGCTTTGCCGCAGCGCGTTCGACATCCGGTTGCGCAGGGACAGCACGCCGGCATCTGATGCAAAGGCGGCGCGCTCGACGCCGTCCTTGCCATTGGCCGTGAGGTCGTCGAGTGTTTTCTTCAGCGTGTTGTAGGCATCGATGAATTTTTTCACGTTGGCGCTGGTGCCGCTGTCGTCGTTGCTGACGGTCAGGCTGATCGGGGCGTCCCCGCTTTGCATGGCCTTGGCGAGGGTGATGGTCACCCCATCGACGGCGGTCAGGGTGTTGGAGGCCTGTTGCAGCTTGATGCCCGCGTCTTTGTCGCCCAGCCAGACGATGGCGTCGCGTGCCGCGGACAGTTCTATGCTGGTGGTGAACGCGGTTTTGAGGTCGCTGTTGGGCAGGCCGCTGGTGTCCAGCGTGATACGGCTGTTGACACCGGTCTGGCCCGAAGACAGCACCAGCTGTGTCTTGCCGCCCACGGTCACGGTGGCGGCGGTGACATTGCCCTGGTTCTCGGTCGCCTGGTTGATGGCGCGGGCGATCTCGGCCTGCGAGATGGTGCCGTCGTTGTTCTGGTCCGCGGTGGCGATGTTGGCGGTGAAACTCCTGCCGTCGGCCAGCGTCACCACCAGGGGGCCGCCCAGCGAGACCGGCACGGCTGGCAGGTCTTCAAACGCCACCTGGTGGCGCGCAGCGACCTGCTCCACGAAAAAACTGTAGTTGCCTGGTTGGGCGGTTGCTGTGGCGGTGACCGTGCCAATGGCGGGGTTGCTGAGGGTGGCGCCGCGCTGCACCACGCTCTTGCTCGCGCTGCCCGAGAGGCTGTTGAGCGCCGTGTCGAACGCGCTGAGCGCGGACTGGAGCTTGGTCAGCGCCGTCGACGCCGCCTGGGCGCTCTTGGTCTGCGACGTGATCAGGCTCTGTGCAGCCGAGGTGTACATGGTCGCCAACTGGCTGGCCATGGTGCTGGGGGTGATGTCTGCCATGTCAGGGTCCTTTCAAAGGGGTTGAAGAAGAACGGTCTGACGGAAAGGCGACCGAAATCGGCCGCCACTGAAATGGCGCCCAAGCAGGGGTTGAAAAAGCCGTGTCATGCGGACCTCCGGTGCCACACCAGCGAGGCCATTTCGTCCTGGCGCTTTTGCTCTTGCGCGGCCTGTGTCCGCTGCAGGGCCTGCCGCTGGCGCGTGAGCAGCTGGTCCACGGCCTCGCGCTGGCGCGCAGCCTCCACCAGGGCGCGGCGGGACAGCGCCAGGTCCGCGTCGTGCAAGGCCAGGTCGACGCGGTGCGTGTCGGCCAACTGCATAACGGTTTGCTTGTAGTTGGCGTTATTGAGTGAAAAAACGGCCATCGATGCGCCGCTGGGGCCGGCGTTGCGGCACAGGCTGTCGAGCTGCTCCAGATTGCGCTGGTAGCGCTCGCGCACGCTCTGCTTGTCGGCGACCTCGGCCAGCTGTCGGTCCACCGCGCGCTGGCGCAGCTCCACGAGCCGGGCCAGGTTGCCAAGGCTGTGCCCGTTCGTCATGCCATCAGGCCCTCAAGCTGGGTCAGCGTCGGCGCCATGGGGGCGGCCTCGTTGGTGCCCTGGTGCAGAAAAGCCTCGATGCGTGGGTACAGGGCCACGGCACGGTCGGTCGTGGGGTCGGCCCCCGCGACATAAGCGCCCAGGGGCAGCATGTCGCGCACCTGCAGGTAGCGCGACACCATTTCCTTGAGGTTGCGCGCTGCGCGCAGGTGCCCTGCGCTGGCCACCTGCGCCATGCAGCGGCTGATGGAGGCGGTGATATCGATGGCTGGGTAGTGGCCGCGTTCAGCCAGTTCGCGCGACAGGACGATGTGGCCGTCCAGAATCGCGCGCGCGGTGTCGACCACCGGGTCTTGCTGGTCGTCGCCCTCGGCCAGCACGGTGTAGATCGCGCTCATGCTGCCATGTTCGTGCTCGCCATTGCCCGCGCTTTCCACCAGCTGCGGCAGCAGGCTGAACACGGACGGCGGGTAGCCGCGCGTGGCGGGGGGCTCGCCCAATGCCAACGCGACCTCGCGCTTGGCCATGGCATAGCGCGTGAGCGAATCCACCAGCAGCAGCACATGCTTGCCCTGGTCGCGGTAGTGCGCGGCGATCGAGTGGCACAGCTCGGTGGCCCGCAGGCGCATCAGAGGCGACTCGTCGGCCGGCGCGATCACGACCACGGCCCGTGCCAGGCCGGCGGCGCCCAGCGAGCGTTCGATGAACTCGCGCACCTCGCGGCTGCGCTCGCCGATCAGGCCGACCACGACCACGTCGGCCTCGGTCTGGCGTGTGATCAGTCCCAGCAGCACGCTTTTCCCCACGCCGCTGCCGGCCATTAGGCCCACGCGCTGGCCCTTGCCCAGGGTCAGCATGCCGTTGATGGCGCGCACCCCGACATCCAGCATGTCGCGCACGGGCTGCTTGCGCAGTGGATGCACGCGTGGGGGGTGGGGGGGCAGCGCATGCTCGCCGCTCAGGCGGCCGAGGCCATCCAGGGGCTCGCCCAGGCCGTTGACGATGCGCCCCAGCCACGACGGACCAATCATGAGGTCGCCCCGCTCCGAGGCGGGCAGCACACGGGCGCCCGTGGACAGGCCTTCGGTCTTCTTGAAAGGCATGAGGTAGGAGATGTCTTCCCGAAAACCCACGACCTGGGCCTCGATCCATCCGCCGGCAGCGGTCTCGATGTGGCAGCGCTGGCCCGTGTGCAGCGCGCAGCCCGCGCTCTCGAGCAGCAGGCCCGAGGCGCCCACCAAACGCCCCGTGGGCGTGGCCACGGGAACGGCGCCCAGTTCAAGTCGGCGCAGTGCGGCGGCGATCACGGCGCCTCCTCGGGCATGGGCTCGATCAGCTGGGCGCTGATCTGCTCCATGACGGCCGCCTGCCGCTGGCGGCAACCGGCATCGGCTTCATGGTTGCCGGCATGGACGTGGCATTCCCCCGGCTCCAGTCGGGGGTCGGGGTGCAGCCTCCAGCGCTGGGCGCTTTCGGGGTGAAGTTCCTGGATGCGTTGGCACTCCTCAGGGTTGAGGCGGATCTCGACCGCATCGTCGCTCACGCGGGGCAGGGTGGCCAGGGTTTCGTCCACCATGGCCAGCAGCTGCTGCGGCTGCAGAGCGAGTTCGCAGCGGATGACCTGGCGCGCCACCTTGGCCACCAGCTCCACCACTTCCTTGCGCATGGCCGCCTGGTAATCGGCTTGCAGGCTGTTGACTTGCTGCAGCGCCGCCTCCAGCGGTTGAGACAGGTTGGCGAACAGGGCCAGGGCCTCTCGGCGGCTCTGCTCTTGCCCCTGGCGCAGGCCTTCGCGGCGGCCTTCGGCGATGCCTTCGCCGTGGCCGTCCTGGCGTCCGGCCTGCAGACCCTGCTCATAGCCTTTCGCCATGCCTTCTTGAAAGCCGTCCGCGACCGACGCAGCGTCTCCGCCTCGCACGGCGTGGGGGCGTGCCAGCAGCTGGGCCAGCGGAGGAAACCGGTGCAGGCGCGGATTCTTCATTCGACGACGGTTTCGGCAAACAGCTGGATCTGGATTTCGCCTGCATCGGCCAGGACCTTGACCTGGGCCATGATTTCCTTGCGTGACTGATCCACGCGGCTGAGGGGCACCGGGCCGGCGCGGCGCAACAGGTCCTCGAAGCTTTGGGCCTGGCGCCGCGGCATGGCGCGCAGGATCGCATTGCGCACGCTGGGTTCAGCCCCTTTGAGCGCCATGGCCCATTGTTCGAGCGGAACCTCGTCGAGGATGCGGGTCAGCACCTCTTCGGTCTGGTTCGACAGCATGAAGAAGTCATACATGCTGACTTCGATTTCGGACACCACCTGCGGGTCGTGCGCGCGCAGCAGCTCCACCATCTGACGCTTGTCGCCGGTCAGGCGGTTGATGATCTCTGCCACCTGGCGCGTGCCTTCGACCATGGCGCTTTGCGTGCCAAGCTCATCGAGGCAGCGGGCCACGATCTCCTCCAGCTCGAGCAGCAGCTCGCTTTCGATCTCCTGCAGGCGCGCCATGTTCAACAGCACCAGGTCGCGGCTCGCCTCTGGCAGGGCTTCGATGACCATGCTGGCCTGGGTCGGTGGGAGGAACGCCAGGAAGACTGCCTGCATGCGCACGTGCTCATGCGCGATGCGGTCGGCCAGCCATTTGGGCGAAGCCCATTGCAGCCGGGCCATCTTGGGCCGGATGGCGTCGCCGTAGATGCTGTTGAGTACGTTGCCGGCGATGTCCGATCCCAGTGCGAGATCGAGGGAGCGCTTGAGGTAGGAGCGCGAAGCGCCGTGCACGCCGCTTTGCTCGCGGTAGTCCTCGAAGAAGCGCTGCATGGAGGTTTTCACGGCATCGACCTTGATGCCGCTCAGCCGCGACATGACCTGCGTCACCTCCAGCAGCTCCTCGCGGGACAGGCAGCGCAGGACGGCCGCCGCAGGCTCTTCGCCCATGCACAGCAGCACGATGGCCGCTTGCTCCACAAGGCTGCTGGTCTTGGCTTCCCCTCCGGAGGGGAGCGCATCATTCAGGTCGGCCATGCTTTTGTACCCATTGTTTGACCACCTCGGCAACGCGCTCGGGCTCTTTGCTGGCCAGTACGCGCAGGTGATTGACCATCACATCGACGGGAGAACCGGGAGGGGGCAGGTCGTAGTCTTCCAGCAGCGGCACCACAGGCATCGCGTTGGGGGAGATGGCGGGTGTGCTGTGCTCGGCGCCAGAGGCGCTTTGAGCGCTCTTGCCTGCCAGGGATACCACTGGCGTGAGGGCCGGCCCGTTCGTGAGGAGGGGCGGGGTGCCGGCAGCCAGGCGCTTTTGCACGCTGCGCAGCAGCGGGCGCACGACCAGCAGGAAGCACAGCAGGGCGCCCACCAGATAGGCCAGGGGCGTGCCCATATCGATCAGGTTATCGCGCTGCTGCCACCAGACCGGCGGCTCGGGCCTGGCCCTGAAGGCCAGGGCCGAAACGGCCAGCCTGTCGCCGCGTTCGGCGTTGATGCCGAGACCGTTGGCCAGGATGTTTTCGATGTAGGCCAGGTCTTGCTTACTCCAGTCGGCAGCGCCCTTGGGCGCGGCGGCGCTGTTGAGTACCACCGACACATTGAGCTTGCTCAGGCGGCTGCGACTCCGCTTGATCTGCTTGATGCTGCGGTCGTACGCATACTGGCGCGTGGTGGCATTCTTGCGCGCCGTGTTGGCCTCGTTGGGGGGCGTGTCCGCTGGCGTGGCGTTGACGGGACGGTTGCTCAGCGAGCCGGGCACGCCGATGGCCGAGAGGGCGCGGTCCTGCTCGTCGCGCACGGCCTCTGCCGTGACCTTGGGGTCCGCCCCGAATTGCTCCAGCGTTTCTTCAATGCGGTCATCGTCGATCTCGGCGGTCACGGAGGCTTTGAAGTTGTCTTCGCCCAACACCGGCGTAAGCAGGTCGCGCAGGCTGCGCAGCGTGGCTTCTTGGTAGCGCTTGGCCGCCTCGTTGCCGTGCAGCGGCTCCGGGCCCTGGCTCAGGTCGATGTGGGCGGAGAGCAGGTTGCCGGCCTGGTCGACCAGGCTCACCCTCTGCGGGGTGAGGCTGGCCACGCTGCCGGCGACCAGGTTGACGATGGCGGCGATCTGCTCGGGCGCGAGCACGTGGCCGGGCTTGAGTGCAACCACCACCGATGCGGAGCTCTGGGTACCATCGCTGATGACGAACGAGGTCGACTTGGCGATTGACAGGTGGACGCGGGCGCTCTCCACCGCGTCCAGCGCAGCGATGCTTTGCGCCAACTCGCCTTCGAGGCCGCGGCGAAAGCGGATGTCCTGGACGAACTGGCTCACGCCCAAAGGATCGTTGCGGTCCATCAGCTCCAGCCCGGCCGGCAGCTTGGCCGTCACGCCCTTGGCAGCCAGCAGCATGCGCACCTTGCCGAGGCTTTTTTCAGGCACCAGCACCTGGCCGCTGTCGGGGTGCACGCGGTAGGGAATTCGTTCCGCTTCCAGCACTGACATCATGTCGGCGGTGGCGACCTTTTCGCGCGCGCCGAACAGCGGCTTATAGCCGGCCTGAGCGTTCCAGAGAAACATCAGCACCACGGCCGTCAGCCCCGCAGCCAGCAGCACCAGCGGAGCCAGATTCTTGAAGAATGCAGGTGGAAGTGCGGGCGCGCCATTGGCGCGCAGGCGCTCCCAGCCGGATTTCAGGGCAGCATTCACGCGTGTGACTTTCGCTCGGGCTTAGATCGGCAACTTGATGAGGTCTTCCATCGCCCCCATCACTTTGTTTCGCACCTGCATCAACATGGAGAAAGACAGGCTGGCCTCCTGGCTGGACAGCATGGCCCCGACCAGGTCGTCACTGGCGCCGCTGTCCACGGCCGCCATCCTTTCGGCCGCCAGATGGTCTTGCTGGTTGACGCCTCGCACCGCTTCCAACATGCGGTCGGCAAAACCGGCGCCGGCATGCCCGTGAGCACTCTCGCCTTGCGCTGGCGCGATCAAGGGCTTGGAGATGTCCGACAGGTAACCCTGGATCTGCAGCAGATCGGCGTTGATCAGTTGTCCGGTGACGGAACTCATGGGGCATTTCCTTGAGGCGCACAGAGCAACGACAGCACGCTGGGGCCTGTTTGTTGTCTGCATATGGTTGCAAATTGTTTATTATTGTAATGTTTGTTTTGCAAGTGCTGAGTTTTTTGCATCAAAGATATGTGTTTCGTTGTTTTGTGTCCTCTGGTGCTCTGTTTTGTAAAATTGGTTGCGTAAAAGTGGTGTCTGCCGCTTCTCTAGAATCAAGTCCTGCGTTGCCGGGTGCATGGAGGCGGACTGTGGAGTTTCTGGCATCACATGTTGCTATGTGCACGCGCCCGTCGCCAGACACAGCGCCTCACGGTATCTCCAGGGTGATCCACCCATTTAAGAAAGCGATAAATGGACTATGGAATTCATCCCGCCGCAGGTCTGGTGCTCGTTCTGGCGGCGGGGTGGATCATGCTGCTGGCAGTGCTGCAACTGCGTCGGGCGCGCCAGGCCTTGCTCCAGACCCAGCAGACCCTGGCGGAGCGCAACGAATTTCTGGGCATGATGGCCCATGAGATGCTCACTCCCTTGCAGACCATCATCAGTTCGGTGGAGTTGATCGAACTGGGTGGGAGGCTGCCTGCGGACGACCAGACGTTCCGGCGCCTGCGCCGTAGCGCGCAGCAATTGGAGGCGCAAATGAACGACACGGTCGAATTCGCGCGGCTGAGCGGTGGTCGCCTCAAAGTCTCGACAATGTTGTTCCAGCCGGACCTGATGATGCAGATCATCGCGGCCGAATACGAGGATGCCGCCCGCGAGCGCGGTGTGCGGCTGACGGTGCAGATCGAGCCCCAACCGTGTCCGCGCGTGATCACCGACCCGGCGCGCATGCGGCAGATCATCGCCAATCTGATCTCAAACGCCACCAAATACGCCAGTCCAGGGGAGGTCGTGTGCTCCCTGCAGGTTCAGGCGGCGCCGCCGCAGATCACCGTCGCCGTGATGGACCAGGGGCCGGGCTTCGACGCCAGCGTCGATGTCTGGGCGCCTTTCGTGCGCGCCAGCCAGGGACGCTCAGGCAGCGGCCTGGGGTTGGCGGTCGTGCGGCTGATGGCCGAGTTGCTGCATGGCACGGCGCGCGTGCTCAGCCGCCCCGGCGAAGGTTCGGTGTTCATCGTGCAGGTGCCAGTGGAAGTCGAAGTGCTGCAGGGGGCAATGGAGGTGGCTCCTTCCCCGGGGCGGCGGCGGATTCTTGTGGTCGATGACAACGACGATGTGCGCTTCAGCCTGCAGACCATGCTGCAGGCTCTGGGCGCGCTGGTGGATGTGGCCGACAGCGTAGCGCAGGCCGATCTCATGCTGGTGGCGGCCAGGTATGACGGCATCCTGCTCGACCTGCGCCTTCAGGATGGCAGCGGCTACCGTGTGGCGGAGCGCGCGCGCGCGCCCGGTGCGTTGAACCAGGCTACGCCCATCGTGGCGCTGTCGGCCTACCATGAGTCCGAGGCCGCAGGTGACGCCCTGTTCGCGGCCAAGTTCGAGAAACCGATCACCGTGGCGCGGCTGCGCTCCGCCTTGCAGACTTTCGGCTGAACTGCGCGTGATTAGCTGGTTTCGCCCAGCAGCTGTTTGACCTGCGAGATCAGCAGGGCCAAGCGGAAGGGCTTTTCAATGACCTGGACGCGGAGGGCCATGGCGATGCGGGCGATGTCGTCCTCGGCGGCGTTGCCGTTGGCGATGGCGCCGGTGGTCAGGATCAGCGGCGCCGAGGGCTGGGCCTTGCGTATCGTCTGCAGCACCGCGGCGGAAGTCTTGCCGTTGAGCCACCAGTCGACCACGTAGGCATCGAACGGCGCAACAGCCGATTCGTACGACAGTTCGGAGGCCGAAGAAAACACTTCGACCCGGAATCCCGCGCCCTCGAGCGCGTCTTTCAGGTTGGCGGCCAGGTCTGCCGCATCTTCCAGCACTGCAATGCGCGGTAACTGGCGTTGCGTGGGGATGACGGTCAATTGGTGGACACGGTGCCGCTGGCCCCCGCTTGCTTCCGCGTAGGGCTGCACCAGCCATTCAGCGCCTTGGAGCGTGGCCACCAGTTCACAGTGCTCGTGGCGTCCGAGTTCCGTGCCGATCAAGGCTTTGCAAGCCATGGTGCGCCCGCCAATGACGATGCTGGCTGGCTTTGCCTCGCCATTGCTTTGGTCTGCGTCGACCGGATGGCTGCTGAGCAAAAGGCTGACGTCCACCTGAAAATGCCGCGCCAGGCTTTGCAGGTCGGTCGCGGAAAACGCGCCGTCTTGGAATTTGCGGAAGGCGCCCGAGCGCGACAGTCCGAGGATTGTGGCCAGCTGCGAGGAATGCTTGTGCCGTGGCAGTCCCTGTTCGGCAAAGAAATCGTGCAGCCGCCGGGATATGAGACTGGTGGGCTGCGTCTCGGTGAGCTCGCTCCCTGTCGCTGGGTCTGGCGGCTCGGCGTAGTTTTTCTCAGGCATGGCGTAGTCACAAGTGGAATGGATGCTTAGCGACAAAAGTAACGTTTAGTTAAAAAAAGCGTTCAAAAAACTAGACGTTTTTGTGCCTGAGCGTAAAATGTTGCATCAAATGCACTCAAATACGATGCTCGGTGCCTGGCTGCCGTCTTCTTTCCCGATTCCTTGTTTTCTTGTCTCGATGCAAATCAATATAGCTCACACGCCCGATCGCTGTGCGAAGCGTTGCGAGAACCGCAATGTGTCCGGGCGCCACGGGCTTTGATCGATATGTCTCAGCCTTCCAAGGTGCTGTCCGCAGCGCACCCGGTGCTGGATCCCCGAACGCTGGGGCGCCCGGTGCACCTGCTGGCGGCTTTTGCCGACAAATTCGGCGCCGACCTGTCAGACCTCCTGCGCTTGGGCTTGAACCGGCGCTATGGCACGCAATTCACCGTGGGCAGGGTGCTGATCGTGCACGCCCCTGCCGCGATTGCGCCGCGCTGGAATGTGTATGGCTCGGCCACGGGGCGGATCGGTGTCGCGCTCGAGCGCAGCCTGGTGCTGCGCGTGCTGCATTGCCGCTACGGGCTGCGGGACGGGGAGGGCACCGACCCCGCCTCGGCCCCCATGACCGCCACCGAGGAACGGTTGGCGCAGAAGCTGGGCCTGCAGCTGGCGCTGGTGCTGGCGGTCCGCATCCGTGAGGGACTGAGCGCCTTGGTATCGGCGTCCGCCCACAGCGCTAGCGACGATATCGCCTGGCGCGCTGAAACCACCGATGCGGTGGGCGCCTGGACGCTCCAGGTGCGCATCGATGAGCCGCAGGTCGGACTGTGCTCGGAGCTGCAGTTCTCACTCGACTCCACCTGGATGGACCTGCTGCTTGGCCAACTCGCCGCCGCGCGCTCCGTGCCCCGGAGCGATCTGCGCAAGGAGCAGACGCAGCCGTTCGCGCAGTGCCTGCGGGTCCGGTTGGTGGCGCGATTGCTGCACCGGCGCATGGCGCTGGGCGAGGTGCTCGACCTGCGCCCGGGCGACATCATCCCTGTGAGCTTCCAGGCTGCCGACGTGCTGGTGAAGGACTCGCGCCTGTTCACCGCGACGGTGGCAGAGCACAAAGGCGGGCTGTGGCTCACCGCATTCAACGACACCCTCTAAAGCCATGGATATGAGCCAAGAAATCTCCGAATTCGACCCGGCCTTGCTGGACGACGACCTGACCGTGGAAGATGGCGCCTCCGTCCCGGTCCCAGTGGCTGCGTCCCGGCCACGCCGCGACCTCACGCAGATGTTGCGCAAAATTCCGGTCACACTGACCCTCGAAGTGGGCTCGGCGGACATTGCACTCGACCAACTGATGGCTCTGGAGCACGACAGCGTGGTGGAGCTCGACGCGGTGGCCGGTGCGCCGCTGGTGATCAAGGTCAACGGCACGGCCATCGGGCGCGCCGAGGTGGTGGTGTCGGGCGAAAACTATGGCCTGAAGGTGGTCGAGCTGGCCGACCTGGACCTGCTGTCGCTCGACGCGGCGAACTGAACCGTCGCACCATGACGTTACGACGAATGGGTGGCCATGCCGCCCTGGGGCTGGTCGCGCTCGTTCTGATGTTCGGGGTGAGCGAGTCGGCACTCGCCGCTGGCACCATTTCGCTTCTGGGCACCAACGCCAACGGCGCGCCAGCCGAATTCACGGTGAAGACCCAGATCCTGGTCATCATGACGCTGCTGGGGCTGCTGCCCGTGCTGATGCTCATGATGACCAGCTTCGTGCGCTTCGTGATCATCCTGTCTTTGCTGCGCCAGGCGCTGGGCCTGCAGCAGGGCCTGCCCAACCGCATCGTGACCGGGGTGGCGCTGATTCTCACGCTGTTGGTCATGCGCCCGGTCGGCGAGGAGATCTGGCACAAGGCTTTTGTACCTTACGACCAGGACAAAATCGGCCTGGAAGTGGCGCTGCAGAAGGCCGAGATCCCTCTGTCGCGTTTCATGCTGTCGCAGACCAGCAAGAGTGCCTTGCAGCAAATATCCACGTTGGCCGGTGAGGCGCCGGTGAGCGAACCGGGCCAGCATGCCTTCACCGTGAAGCTGGCCGCCTTCGTGCTCAGCGAACTCAAGACCGCCTTCCAGGTCGGCTGCATGCTGTTCATCCCCTTCATGGTGGTGGATCTGGTTGTCGCGTCCGTGCTCATGGCCATGGGCATGATGATGCTGTCGCCGCTGGTGATTTCCTTGCCGCTCAAGTTGCTGCTGTTCGTACTGGTCGATGGCTGGACGCTGACCGTGAACACCCTCATCACCAGTATCCGGGCCTATTGAGATGGCAGGCCTTTCTTCGCGCCTTCAAGCCCGCTGGGCTGCGCAGCGGCCATGCTGACGCCCGACATCGCCGTTGACCTGGTCAGCGAAAGCCTGCGCCTGGTCATGCTGCTGGTGGTGGTGCTGATCCTGCCGGGCCTGGTGGTGGGCCTGGTGGTGGGCATCTTCCAGGCGGCGACGCAGATCAACGAGCAGACGATGAGCTTTCTGCCGCGCCTGCTGGTGACGCTGCTGGCGGTGATCCTGGCCGGGCGCTGGATGGCGGGGCATCTGATGGATTTTTGCGTCCGCATCTTCGAGCGCGCCGCCACCCTGGTGGGCTAGCCCACCGGCACACCATGGACGCAGCCATTCCCGGCCTGTTGGCCCAGCTGTTGGCACTCTGGTGGCCGTTTTGCCGCGTCATGGCCATGCTCAGCGCCGCGCCCATCCTGGGCGACGGTGCGGTGCCCGTCACGGTGCGCGTGCTGCTGTCGCTGGTGCTGGCCGTGGTGCTGCTGCCGGTGGCCCGGCCGGTGGCGGCCATCGATCCGCTGTCCTTGCACGCCGTGGTCGCCACCATCGAGCAGGCGGCTATCGGCGGGCTGCTCGGGCTGGCGCTGCACTTCATGATGTCGGTGATCATGGTGCTGGGTTACATGGTGTCGTCGCAGATGGGCCTGTCGATGGCGGTCATGAACGACCCTTTGAGCGGCGTCTCTTCCGATGTGGTCTCCAGCCTGCTGTCCATCCTGGGCATGCTGGTGTTCTTCTCGATCGACGGCCACCTGCTGGTGACCCAGGTGCTGGGGGCGAGCTTTCAGCAATGGCCCGTGGGCTCGGGCATCAGCATGCCGGCGCTGCGCAGCGTGGCCTTCAATGTGGCCTGGGTGTTTTCGGCCGCCCTGCTGCTGGCTCTGCCGGTGATGCTGGCCACCCTGGTGGTGCAGATCGGCTTCGGGCTGCTGGCGCGCGTGGCGCCCACCCTCAACCTGTTTGCCCTCGGCTTCTCGGTGATCACGGTGTTCGGCGTGTTCATGCTGAGCCAGCTGGTCCGGTTCCTGCCGGAACACTATCTGCGCATCGCCACCCAGGTGCTCGACATGCTGCGCCTGACCATGCAGCAGAGGCCCTGAGATGTCGGGCTCTTCCACCGGCGACAAGAGCGAAAAGGCCTCGCAGCAGAAGCTGAAGAAGGCGCGCGAGCAGGGCCAGGTCGCCCGCTCGAAAGACCTGGTCACGGCCGTCGGCATCGTCGGCAGCCTGTACCTTCTCGTCTGGCTGATGCCGGGTTATCTGCAGGATTTCCGCCAGCTCTTCGCCTACGGCCTGGCCGATCTGGAGGGCGACGGCACCCTGGACAACGCCTGGTCGGTGCTGTTCCTGGCGGCGGCGCTGCTGTTGGTCAAGATGGTGCTGCCACTGTTGGTGATGCCGGTGCTGCTGGTACTGTCCTCGATGGTGCCGGGGGGCTGGGTGCTGTCGTCAGAAAACCTGATGCCCAAGCTCAACCGGCTCAGCCCCATGAGCAACCTGGGGCGCATGTTCAAGGGCAAGCACCTGGTGAGCGTGCTCACTTCCATCTTCAAGGCCCTGCTGCTGGGCAGCGTGCTCTGGTACCTGTGCAGCCGCAGCGCGCAAGACTACCTGCGGCTGCAGGGGCTGTCGCTTGGGCAGGCCATCGATACGGGCGCCGGCATGGTGCTGTCGGGCGTGCTGTCCATGGCCATGGTGTTCGTGCTGTTCGGCCTGATCGACCTGCCGGTGCAAGTGTTCTTCTTTTTGCGTGGCCAGCGCATGAGCAAGCAAGACCTCAAGGAAGAACACAAGGGCAACGAGGGCCGCCCCGAAGTCAAGAACCGCATCCGCCAGCTGCAGCGCCAGCTCTCGCGGCGCAGCGTGCGCAGCGCGGTGCCCACGGCCGACGTGGTGATCGTCAACCCCGAGCACTACGCCGTCGCGCTCAAGTACGACGAGCAGCGCGCCCAGGCGCCCTACGTGGTGGCCAAGGGGGTGGACGAAATGGCCCTGTACATCCGCGAGATTGCGCGCGAGCACCAGGTCGAGGTGGTCTCCATGCCGCCGCTGGCCCGCGCCATCTACAACACCAGCCAGGTGCAGCAGCAGATCCCAATCCCGCTGTACAACGCCGTGGCGCTGGTTCTCAACTATGTGCTGCAGCTCAAGGCCTTCCAGACCGGCCAGCGGCCCAGCGAGCCACGGTTGCCTGCCGACCTGGCCGTTCCCTCCCACCTGACTTAAGCCGTTCCGACATGAAACTCCTGCAGCCCGGACTCTTCGACGCCCTGCGCCGCTACAGCTATGCCACGCCGCTGATGGTGCTGGCCCTGCTGGCCATGATCATCCTGCCGCTGCCGCCGGCGGTGCTCGACGTGCTGTTCACGTTCAACATCGTGCTGGCGATCATCGTCATCCTGATCAGCGTCTCGGTCAGCCGCCCGCTCGAATTCTCGACCTTCCCGACCATCATCCTCGCCACCACGCTGATGCGGCTGGCGCTCAATGTCGCCTCGACGCGGGTGGTGCTGCTCAAGGGCCACGAGGGCACGCACGCGGCGGGCCAGGTGATCGAGGCCTTCGGCAACGTGGTGATCGGAGGCAACTTCGTGGTCGGTCTGGTGGTGTTCGTCATCCTGATGATCATCAACTTCGTGGTGGTGACCAAGGGCGCCGAGCGCATCTCGGAAGTGTCGGCGCGCTTCACGCTCGACGCCCTGCCGGGCAAGCAGATGGCGATCGACGCCGACCTCAACGCCGGCCTCATCAACCAGGAAAAAGCCCAGACGCGCCGCCGCGAAGTCGGCATGGAAGCCGACTTCTACGGCGCCATGGACGGAGCCTCGAAGTTCGTGCGTGGCGACGCCATCGCGGGCATCTTGATTTTGCTGATCAACATGATTGGCGGCGTCGCCATCGGCGCCTTCATGCACGACCTGTCGTTCGGCGACGCTTTCCGCCAGTACGCGCTGCTCACCATCGGCGACGGCCTGGTGGCGCAGATTCCGGCGCTGCTGCTGTCGGCGGCGGCGGCCATCATCGTCACGCGCGTGAGCGACTCGGGCGACTTCGAAACCCAGGTCAGCGGCCAGCTGCTGGCATCGCCCCAGGCGCTGTACAGCGCGGCGGCGCTGATGACGGTGCTGGGTCTGATCCCCGGCATGCCTTGGCTCAGTTTTCTGGGGTTTGCGGCCGTTCTGGCCTTCGTGGCCTGGCGCGTGGGCCAGCGTCCGCAGCGCCCCGCGCCAGGCAGCGATGTGGCTGCGCTCGGCGCTGCCCTGGCCACGGCCGAGCCGCCGGCCGACATCGACTGGCGCAGCCTGCCCTTTGTCGAGCCCCTGTCGGTGGCGCTGGGCTACCGCCTGGTGAGCCTGATCGACAAGGCGCAGGGCGCGCCGCTGCTCAAGCGCGTCAAGGGTGTGCGCCAGACGCAGAGCGAAGGCCTGGGCCTGCTGCTGCCCGCCATCGCCGTGCGCGACGACCTCGCGCTCAAGCCCAGCCAATACGCCATCATGCTGCGCGGCACCGTGGTGGCGCGCGCCGAGGTGCCGGCCGACAAGCTCATGGCCATCTCGTCGCCCCACCTGTACGGCGAGGTGGACGGCGAGCCCGGCGCCGACCCGGCCTACGGTATGCCCGTGGTCTGGATCAGCACCGACGACAAGGCCCACGCGCTCGGCCTGGGTTACCAGGTGGTCGATGTGCCCAGCGTGGTCGCCACGCACCTGAGCAAAGTGATCCGCGAATACCTGCCCGAACTGTTCGGACACGAGGACGCGGGCGAACTGATGGAGCGCCTGGCCGCGCTCGCGCCCAAGCTGGCCGAAGCGCTGGGCAAGGCCATGAGCCATTCGCAGCTGCTCAAGGTCTTTCGCGCGCTGCTAGCCGAAAACGTCTCGCTCAAAGACATCGTGCCGATTGCCACGACCCTGCTGGAGACGGCCGAAACCACCAAAGACCCGGTGCTGCTGGCTGCCGAGGTGCGCTGTACCCTGCGCCGCCAGATCGTCGACAGCCTGTGCGGCCAGCGACCCGAGCTGAAAGTGTTCAACCTCACCGGCGACCTCGAGAACATGCTACTGGGCGCGCTCAACCAGGCCCGCCAGGGTGGTGCCAAGGTGGCGCTCGACAACTATGCCATCGACCCGAATCTGCTGTCGCAACTGCAAGCGCACATGCCGCTGGCGCGCGACCAGATGAAGCAGCAGACCACGCCGCCGCTGCTGCTCGTGATGCCGCAGGTCAGGCCGCTACTGGCGCGCTACGCGCGCCTGTTTGCGCCGGGCCTCAACGTGCTGTCGTACAACGAGATTCCCGAGAACCGCGAAATCAGCATCATTGGAACGGTGGGCTGAGCGCGTTCAGCACTTCGGCCGCCGCGCGAAACAGGCCCGGCGGCAGAGCGGTGTGTACGCTGCACAGCTGCTGCGCCGTGGCGGGCAGCGCCATCATGGGCTGCCCCGGGGGCGCCGGCGCCACCTGGCACTGCATGAGCCGCAGCCCGGCGCGGGCCAGCGACGCGGCGATCAGCGCGGTGCGGCTGCGCAGCAGCGGCACGCTCTCTGCGCTCTGCGCCGCCAGGTTCAAGGCCACGGCGCTGCCGTACATCGACACATCGATGCGCACCTCGCCCAGGCCGGGCAGCAGCAGCAACAGGCCCATGTTCTGGGCCATGGCGCCCGTGGGCCGGCCGTGCCGCGCGCCGCGCGGGCGCGGCTGCGCCGGCCAGAACGTCAGCCCCACGCCCGGCCAGAGCAGGGTTTGAAACACCAGCGTGGGTTGCAGCGTGGACGCTTCGGCGCTCGGGGCCAGAGCTGCGCCCAGCGGCACCAGCGCGGTGCCGGCCGACGCCGGTGTGCTTGATGCGGCTGCCGGCACCGCGCGCTGCAACCGCTGCAGCACCATGGCGCGCCACTGCGCGGCCAGCGCCGCCACGTCGAGCGGCGGGGCCAGCAGGCGGTGCATGCCGGCCTGGTCCGGCAGCAGGGCCGCAGGGGTTTGCCCGGCCAGCAGGCCGGCGCGTGCGGGCAGGCCCTCGTCGGCGGGGCCGAGCACGGCCAGCTCCAGCTGGGGCGAGGTGCTCACCACCCGCACCAGCAGCAGTTGCCCCGGCGCCCAGGCCTGGCCCGCCAGGGCCGAGGTGGGAATCTGGAACGGCAAGCCATCGGCGCTGCGCGCCAGCAGGCCGCCGTCGAAGGCTGAGAACACGCGCAGCCGCAGCAGGGGCGCGATCCCCTCGGGCGGCAGCGCCGGCAGCAGGGCCGCTGGCGCGGTAGGCAAGGCCACGGCCCCGCCACCCGCGCGCGGCACCAGTGGGCGCGCCACGGCGCCGATGGGGGGTGAAGGGGTAGCCCGCTCCAGTGCCATGGCGTGCTCCAGTCAAGCCAAAAGAAAAGCCAACCGCAGACGCGGTTGGCTTGGGGGCAGGCTGGCGCTAGCGCCAGCCTGAAGCCGCCGCAGGGGCGTCTTACTGCAGCAGCGACAGGGCCAGCTGCGACATGCTGTTGGACTGCTTGAGCATGCTGGTGCTGGCTTGCATCAGCATCTGCTTGGTCGTCATGGTGGCGGATTCGGCGGCGTAGTCCACATCCATGATGCGGCCCGAAGCGGCCTGCACGTTGTTGCTCATGTTCGACAGGTTGACGGAGGTGTGCTCCAGGCGGTTCGAAGCGGCACCCAAGGTGGAGCGCAGCGAGCCCACCGAGTCGATCGCGGCTTGCAGCTTGTCTATGCTGGCCGATGCCGAACCGGCGGCGGTCAGTTCCGTGCCTGCAACGCCGCTTGCGGCGCCAAACGAGTTGTATCCCATGGACGCATCGTGCAGCGCGGTGTGCATCGCGGTCAGTTGGGCAGACAGATCCAGGCCCATGGTTTCGGAGGTCGATGCGCCAATCTGGAAGTTGATCGATGTGGCGAATTTTCCATCGGGAGTTGCAGCGGTGGCGGAGTTTTGTGCTGCTGTCGAATAAGCAGCGGAACTGGCGGCGTCTGCTTGGGCCAAGACATTGGCTTTGTCCGCCGCTTGCAGGGTAACGTTTGCAGCCGCCAAAGCGGTCACGGTGGTGGCGTCCGTGGTGTCCAAGGCCAGCAAAGCGGCATCGTAGTCAGTTTTTGCCGTGTCGTAATCGAATTGGGTGCCGGCGGTGGCATCACCGACGCGGGCAGCGTCGGCGGCGGCTTTGGTTGCTGCAGCAGCTATTTCAGCCGAGGAAGCAGCCTTGTTCATCAGCTTGGCGCCGCCGAAGGTGGTGTTGCCAATGATGTTGCTCAATTCCGTCGACAGCGAGTCGAACTCGGCTTGCATGGCGGTTTTGTCGGTGTCGGTGGCCGAAGCGTCCGCCGCCTGGGTTGCCAAGTCCTTCATGCGAACCAGCATGTTGGTGACTTCGCTGAGCGAGCCTTCGGCGGTCTGCATCAGCGAGATGCTGTTTTGCGTGTTACGCATGGCCACGGCCATGCCGCTGGTTTGTGCCTTCAGGCGGGTGGCGATCTGCAGGCCGGCGGCGTCGTCCATGGCCGAGTTGATGCGAAAGCCCGTGGAGAGGCGCGTCATCGAGTTGGACAGGGCCTTATTGGTCGAGCCGGATACGGCCTGGGCCGAGAGGGATGCCGAATTGGTGTGCAAGCTAAGCATGTCAGTGAACTCCTGGTGTTGGGTGGTTTACAGGCAGCGTTTTCTGCGCCCGTACCCACACAAGGCGGTCGACCGGTGGCGAAACTTAAATGCTGGTGCGCAAATTGTTTTGCGGCGTGTGGCGGCGCGCTGGGTAGAACCCGTTGGGCTTCTGGTAAATTTCAAGCTAAATGCGCCTAAAACGCCCGCCCATCAAGCGCGAGATGCTATGAAGTAAGTAGCGTTGTGCATGCCCAGCGTCGTCAGCAGCAGCGAGCCGAACAGGTGCATTCCGATGGTGCCTGCGGCGAGCAGGTAGCGCTGCTGCTGCAGCATGGCCACGACCTCGGCCGAGAAGCTGGAGAAGGTGGTGAGCGCGCCCAAGAATCCGGTGATGAGGGCCAAGCGCCAGGCGGGGTCAAGCTGCGGCAGGGCCTGGAACACGGCCACGCACACGCCGATCAGGTAGCCGCCGACCAAGTTAGCGACCAGCGTGCCCCAGGGCAGCCCGTGGCCGGCGCTGAGCCACAGGCCCAGGCGCCAGCGGGCCAGTGCGCCGGCGCTGGCACCGAGGCAAATGGCCACGACGTGGAGCATGGTGGGCAGGGCCTTAGCGCGCCGACATCTGCTGCGGCAGCCAGGTGACGATGGCCGGGAACAGATAGATCAGCGCCACGGCCGCGCACATGAGCACGAACATGGGGAAGGTGACCCGGGCAATCCAGGTCAGCTCGCGCCCCGTCATGCCCTGGAGCACGAACAGGTTGAAGCCCACGGGCGGCGTGATCTGCGCCATCTCGACCACCAGCACGATGAAGATGCCGAACCAGATCGGGTCGATGCCGGCGGCCTGCACCGTCGGCATGAGCACGCCCATGGTCAGCACTACCATCGAGATGCCGTCGAGAAAGCAGCCGAGGATGATGAAGAATACGGCGAGCGCGGCGATCAGCTGCGCCTGGTTCAAGCCCAGCGTGGCGATCCACTCGGCGAGGTGGCGCGGCAGGCCAATGTAGCCCATCGACAGCGTCAGAAACGCGGCGCCCGCCAGGATCAGCGCGATCATGCAGTACAGGCGCGTGGCGCCCATGAGCGCACCGCGAAAGCTCTCCCAGTTGAGCGAGCCCTGCAGGCCCGACAGCAGCAGCGAGCCCAGCACGCCCACGGCCGCGGCCTCGGTGGCGGTGGCAAAGCCGGTGTAGATGGAGCCGAGCACGGCGGCGATCAGCAGCACGACCGGGATGAGGCTTCTGGAGGCGCTGAGCTTCTGCGCGAACGTCAGCTGCTCGTCGGCGGCCGGCACCTGCTCGGGGTGGCGCAGCGCCCACAGCATGATGTAGCCCGAGAACAGCGCCGCCAGCAGCACGCCGGGCAACACGCCGGCAATGAACAGCTTGGAGATTGATACCTCGGCCGTGACGCCATAGACGATCATGATGATGGACGGCGGGATGAGCAGCCCCAGCGTGCTGGCACCGGCCAGCGTGCCGATGACCATGTTCTCGGGGTAGCCGCGGCGCGTGAGCTCGGGCAGGGTCATCTTGCCGATGGTGGCGCAGGTGGCGGCACTCGACCCCGACACGGCCGCGAAGATGGTGCAGCCGACCACGTTGGTATGCAGCAGCCGCCCGGGCAGGTTTTGCACCCAGGGCGCCAGGCCCTTGAACATGTCTTGAGAGAGCCGCGTACGGAACAGGATTTCGCCCATCCAGATGAACAGCGGCAGGGCGGTGAGCGTCCAGCTCGATGCCGAGCCCCAGATGGTCACGGCCATGGCGTCGCCCGCAGGGCGGGCAGAAAACAGCTGCATGCCGATCCAGGCCACGCCCGAGAGCGTAAGCCCGATCCAGACGCCGCTGCCCAGGATCAGGAACAGCGAAAGCATCAGCAGGCCGGTGATGGCGAGGTCGCTCATGGTGGTCAGGCCTTATTCATTGCGCAGGGCTTCGCCGGACTGCGGCTGCTGGCGCTGCCCGAGCAGCTCCAGCACCAGTTCATCGATGAAGGCGATCGCCAGCACCACGGTGCCGGTCGCCATGGCCAGTTGCGGCAGCCACAGCGGCGTGGCGTCGCTGCCGGTGGACATGTCGTTGAAAAGGTGCGACTGCCAGGCCAGCTTGCAGCTGTAGAACGCGTACAGCACGGCCAGCAGCGAGGCCAGGGCCAGGGCCCAGACCTCGAAGCCCTTCTTCCAGCGGCCGTGCAGGGCGCCCAGCAGCAGCGTCACGCGGATGTGTTCGCCGCGCTTGAGCGTGTGCGCCATGGCCAGGAAACCGCAGGCCGCCATCAGGTAGCCGGCATAGGCGTCGATGCCCGGCACCAGAAAGCTCAGCTGGCGGCTCGCGATGGACAGCAGCACGGCGCCCAGCAGCGCCACCATGAAAAGCGCCGCCAGGGCGGCGGCGCTGTCGTAGAGAAAATTCAACAAACGGCGCATGGGGCCCTGACTTTACTTGCGGTAGCCGTCCACCAGCGCCTTGCCGTCGGGGCCGGCCTTGTCCAGCCATTCCTTGAGCATGGCGTCGCCCACCTTGGCCATGTCGGCCTTGAGCTGGGGCGAGGGCGGCAGCACCTGCATGCCCTCGGCCTTGAGCTTGGCCAGGGTGTCGGTGTTCACGCGCTCGCTGGCGGCCCAGCCGCGCGCCTCGGCGTCCGCGCCGGCCTTCAGCAGGGCTTCCTGCAGCGGTTTGTCGAGCGCGTCGAAGGCCTTTTTGTTCACGATGACCGCATTCTTGGGCAGCCAGGCCTGGGTGTCGTAGTAGTACTTGAGGTGCTCGTAGAGCTTGCTGTCCACGCCCGTGGCACCGGACGTCATGGTCGCCTCGACCACGCCCGTGGCCAGGGCCTGCGAGAACTCGGCCGCCTGCACGGTGACGGGCTGCGCGCCGACCAGTTCGGCGATGCGCGCCGTGGCCGGGCTGTAGGCGCGCCACTTGATGCCCTTCAAATCGGCGGCGGTGTTGACCGGTTTCTTGGTGTAGATGCCCTGCGGCGGCCAAGCCACCGCGTACAGCAGGACCATGCCTTGCTCGGCGAGTTTCTTTTCCAGGAAAGGCTTTTGCGCCTGGTACAGCCGTTTGGCGTCGCCGTAACTCGACGCGAGGAACGGCTGGCCGTCGGCGCCGTAGATCTGCCATTCGTTCTGGAAGTTGACCAGCAGGATCTCGCCCATCTGCGCCTGGCCGCCCTGCACGGCGCGCTTGATTTCGGGCGCCTTGAACAGCGCGGCGTTGGCGTGCAGCGTGATCTTGAACTTGCCGGCGGTGGCCTTGTCCACGTCGCTGACCAATTGGGCCAGGTTCTCGGTGTGGAAGTTGGTGGCCGGGTAGGCGGCCGCCAGGTCCCATTTGGCCTGGGCCCAGGCGGTGGGGGCGGACAGGCCGCAGGCCAGGGCTAGGCCCAGAACGGTGACAGGCAAGGCTCGACGCTTCATAGGGCAACTCCGCAAAAGTGGGGGAATTTCGACGGCAGAAACAGAGAGGCCACTGTAGCGGAAGCATTTTGAAACGCCCTAGGTGTTTCTCCTAAATGTCGACAAATTGGCGACAAAATATTATCCAAATGCCTACAATCAGAGGCCTTGTAGATTCCTTTCCTGTGCCATTTCTCTGGAGTTGACCCGTCCATGAAGCCTGCTGCGCGCGCCAAGTCTGAGTCTGGCCCCATCGTTTCTTCGGCGCACCTGGTGTCGGCGCAGAGTGCTGAAATGAGCGAGTTCGAATTCGGCCTGATCGTGGCCGGCAACGCCTTTCACCGCTGGGTCGTGCACTGCATGGCGGCGGCCGGGCTCAAGGACCTGACGCCGCTCGATGTCGTGGTGCTGCACCACGTCACGCACCGCGCGCGCGACAAGCGCCTGGCCGACATCTGCTTCATCATGAACGTCGAAGACACGCACCTCGTCAATTACGCGCTCAAGAAGCTGCAAGGACTGGGCGTGGTGGTGTCGCGCAAGAACGGCAAGGAAGTGACCTACGCCGCCACCGAAGAGGGGCAGGCCTATGTGCAGCGCTACCGCGAGATCCGCGAAAGCTGCCTGATCAACGCGCTCAACGCCGACGACGCGCTCAACCGCGATATCGGCGAGCTCGGGCGCCTGCTGCGCGTGCTCTCGGGCATGTACGACCAGGCCGCGCGCGCCGCGGCGTCGCTCTGAAATTTCCATGAAATCAGGCTTTGGCGCTTGATGGGCCAGCGCTTGTAGCTCTGTTTCTAATAGCAAGCATGCCCATGACACACGCACACCTCCCTCGCTGGCAGTTCTGGATCGACCGCGGCGGCACCTTCACCGACCTGGTCGGGCGCCGGCCCGATGGCACCTTGGTCACGCACAAGCTGCTGTCCGACAACCCCGAGCAGTACCGGGACGCGGCCGTCGCCGGCATTCGCCATCTGCTGGGCCTGGCGCCCGACGCACCCGTGACGACCGACCTGGTGGAGTGCGTGAAGATGGGCACGACCGTGGCGACCAATGCGCTGCTCGAGCGCAAGGGCGAGCCGACGCTGCTGGTGACCACGGCGGGGTTTCGCGATGCGCTGCGCATCGCCTACCAGAACCGGCCGCGCCTGTTCGACCGCCAGATCGTGCTGCCCGAGCTGCTGTACGAACGCGTGATCGAGGCGCAGGAGCGCATGGGCGCGCACGGCGAAGTGGTGCAGGTGCTCGAAGAAGAGCACCTGCGCGAGCGCCTGTGGGCCGCCTACGACGCCGGCCTGCGCAGTGTGGCGATCGTGTTCATGCACGGCTACCGCTACACCGAGCACGAAAAAGCCGCGGAGCGCCTGGCGCGCGAGGTGGGCTTCACCCAGATCAGCACCTCGCACGGCACCAGTCCGATGATGAAGTTCGTGGGCCGCGGCGACACGACGGTGGTCGATGCCTACCTCTCGCCCATCCTGCGCCGCTACGTCGAGCAGGTGGCCGCCGACATGCCGGGCGTGAAGCTGTTTTTCATGCAGTCCTCGGGCGGCCTCACCGACGCCCATGTGTTCCAGGGCAAGGACGCGATCCTGTCCGGCCCCGCGGGCGGCATCGTTGGCATGGCGCGCACGGCCGAGATTGCCGGGCACCGGCGTGTGATCGGCTTCGACATGGGTGGCACTTCGACCGACGTGAGCCATTTTGCGGGCGAGTTCGAGCGCGAGTTCGAGACCCAGGTGGCCGGCGTGCGCATGCGCGCGCCGATGATGAGCATCCACACCGTGGCGGCCGGTGGCGGCTCGATCCTGGGCTTTGACGGTGCGCGCTTTCGCGTCGGGCCCGAGAGCGCGGGCGCCAACCCGGGCCCGGCCAGTTACCGGCGCGGCGGGCCGCTGGCCGTGACCGATGCCAACGTGATGGTGGGCAAGCTGCAGCCGGCGCAGTTTCCGCGCGTGTTCGGCCATGGCGCCGACGAACCGCTGGACGCCGAGGTCGTGCGCGAGAAGTTTGGCGCCCTGGCGCAGCAGACCGGCCGCAGCGCCGAAGACGTGGCGCATGGCTTCATCCAGATTGCGGTGCAGCAGATGGCCAATGCCATCAAGAAGATCTCGGTGGCGCGCGGCTACGACGTCACGCGCTACACGCTGCAGTGCTTTGGCGGCGCCGGTGGCCAGCATGCGTGCCTCGTGGCCGACGCGCTGGGCATGGCGCGCGTGCTGGTGCACCCGCTGGCCGGGGTGCTCTCGGCCTATGGCATGGGGCTCGCCGACCAGAACGTGATCCGCGAGCAGGCCGTGGAATGCCGGCTCACGCCCGAGGCCTTGCCGGCCATCGCGGCGCGCCTGCAGGCGCTGCAGGACGCTGCGCTGGCCGACTTCGAGGACCAGCAGGTGGGCGGCGCCGCCGCCGTGGTGCACCGCCGCGTGCATGTGCGCTACGAAGGCTCGGACGCCGCGCTGGTCGTGCCCTTCGGCGATCTCGAGACGATCGTTGCGGGGTTCGAAGCCGCGTACCGCCAGCGTTTTTCGTTCCTCATGCAGGGCAAGGCGCTCGTGGCCGAGGCGGTGTCGGTCGAGGCCGTGGTGGCCGGCGACGCGCCGCAAGAGCCGGTGCACGCGCTGCACCCGGCGCGCGAGGTGCCGCGCCGTGACACCGTGCGCATGTACACCGGCGGCGCCGACGGCCTGGCCGCCTGGCATGACGCGGCGCTGATCGTGCGCGCCGACATGCGCCCGGGCGACGTGGTCGCGGGCCCGGCCATCATTGCCGAGAAGAACGCCACCACCGTGGTCGAGCCGGGCTGGGTGGCCACGCTCACCGAGCTCGACCACCTGCTGCTGGAACGGCGCGAGCCGCGCGCGCTGCAGTACGCGGCCGGCACCACGGTCGACCCGGTGCTGCTCGAGGTGTTCAACAACCTGTTCATGAACATTGCCGAGCAGATGGGCCTGCAGCTGCAGAACACCGCCTACTCGGTCAACATCAAGGAGCGCCTGGACTTCAGCTGCGCGCTGTTCGACGCCGACGGCCAGCTGATCGCCAACGCGCCGCACATGCCGGTGCACCTGGGCTCGATGGGCGAGAGCATCAAGACCGTGATCCGCGAGAACGCCGGCACGATGCAGCCGGGCGACGTGTATGTGCTCAACGACCCCTACCACGGCGGCACGCACCTGCCCGACATCACGGTGATCACGCCGGTCTACATCGGCAGCGACGCGCAGCAGCCCACGTTCTACGTCGGCAGCCGCGGCCACCATGCCGACATCGGTGGCACCACGCCGGGCTCGATGCCGCCGTTTTCCACGCGCATCGAGGAAGAGGGCGTGCAGATCAACAACGTGAAACTGGTCGAGGCGGGCCGGCTGCGCGAGGCCGAGATCTTGGCGCTGCTGGCAAGCGGCGAATATCCCTCGCGCAACCCGCAGCAGAACCTGGCCGACCTCAAGGCGCAGATCGCCGCCAACGAAAAGGGCGTGCAGGAGCTGCGCAAGATGGTGGAGCAGTTTGGCTTGGGTGTCGTGCAAGCCTACATGGGCCATGTGCAGGACAACGCCGAAGAATCGGTGCGCCGCGCCATCACGCACCTGGCCGCGCGCGTGAAAGACGGCCAGTTCACGCTGGCGCTCGACAACGGCGCGCAGATCTGCGTGGCGGTGCGCGTCGACGGCGCCGCGCGCACGGCCGAGATCGACTTCACCGGCACCAGCGCGCAACAGAGCAACAACTTCAATGCGCCCACCGCCGTGTGCATGGCGGCGGTGCTCTATGTCTTCCGCTGCCTGGTCGACGACGACATTCCGCTCAACGCGGGCTGCCTCAAGCCGCTCAAGGTCGTCATCCCGCCGGGCTCGATGCTCAACCCGAACCCGCCGGCCTCGGTGGTGGCGGGCAACGTCGAGACCTCGACCTGCATCACCAATGCGCTGCTCGGCGCCCTGGGCGTGATGGCCGGCAGCCAGCCGACCATGAACAACTTCACCTTTGGCAACGCGAGCTACCAGTACTACGAGACGATCTCGGGCGGCAGCGGCGCGGGCGGCGTGTTTGACAGCGCGGGCCAGCTGGTCGGCGGGTTTGGCGGCACGAGCGTGGTGCAGACCCACATGACCAACTCGCGCCTGACAGACCCCGAGGTGCTCGAGTTCCGCTTTCCGGTGCGGCTGCTGGGCTATGCGATCCGCACGGGATCGGGCGGCGCGGGCCGTTGGCGCGGCGGCGACGGCGGCGTGCGCCGCGTGCAGTTTCTCGAACCCATGACGGCCAGCATCCTCTCCAACGGCCGCATCCACCCGGCCTTCGGCATGGCCGGCGGCCAGAACGGCGCACCGGGCATCAACCGCGTGGTGCGCGCGGACGGGCGCACCGAGCCACTGGCGCACATCGGCCAGGCGCAGATGGAGGCGGGCGACGTGTTCGAGATCCACACGCCGGGCGGCGGCGGCTTTGGCGCGCTATCCAAAGAATAGCCGCCCGCGCTGGTGTCTGAAGGGTTTCAGGCTAAAAACGGCCTGAAACCGTTTGCCAGCGAGCGCTGGCTGCTCACCTTTTTGCAGGCAACGGCGTGCGCCGCCGTGTTCACAGCGGGGCGCGGCCGGAGTTCTGCGCGTGGGTGCTCACGCTGGGCGGCGCATCCTGGCCCATCTGGCGCGCCCGGAACAGCGCCGCGCGCATCAGGAAAATGGTGGTGATTGGCACAGTGACCGCGATGAACACCGCGATCAGCAGCAGGTGCACGGCCAGGCCCTCGCCCTGCAGCGAGAAGTAGAGCAGGGCGCCGTACATGATGCACCAGCAGCCCATGGTGGCGATCATCGCGGGCGCGTGCACGCGTTCGAAGAAGCTGCGCAGGCGCAGCAGGCCAAACGAGCCGAGCAGCGCCACCGCCGCGCCCGCGAGCACGAGCAGCGCCACGGCAACCTGCGCCCATGCGGGCAGTGCGTCGGCGTTCATTCGATCACCTCGCCGCGCAGCAGGAACTTGGCCATGGCCGTCGAGCCGACGAAGCCGAACGCGGCAATCAGGAGCGCGGCCTCGAAATAGTCGGCGCTGCCATAGATCAGGCCGAGCACCAGCATGGCGAGCATGGCGTTGAGGTAGAGGCAGTCCAGCGCCAGCACGCGGTCCTGCGCGCTCGGGCCCTTGAGCAGGCGCAGCAGCGTGCAGGCCATGGCCAGCATCAGCATCAGCAAGGCCAGCGGCAGGGCCCACGAAAGTACCGAAGTCATTCAAAAATCTCCATGAGCGGGCGCTCGTAGCGCTGCTTGATGTCGGCGGCGATCGCCGCGGCGTCGTGCAGTTCGAGCACGTGCAGCAGCAGCACGCTGCGGTCCCGCGACAGTTCGGCCCAGGCCGTGCCCGGGGTGATGCAGACGATGCCGGCCAGCACCGCGAGCGCATTGGGGTCGCGCACGTCGAGCGGCACCTGCACGAAGCCTGCGCGGTGCTGCGCTGGCCCGGTGCGCAGCAGCAGCCGCACGACAGCGGCATTGGAGCGCAGGCTGTCCGCGGCCACCGTGAGCAGGAGGCGCAGCACCACGCCGGGGCGGCGGATGCGCACGGGCAGGGGGCGCAAGCCCGCGGTGAGCAGCGGAATGGCAACGGCCAGCACTGCGGCCAGCAGCAGGTGCCCGGCGCTGATGCTCTGGTTGAGCAGCAGCCACAGCACGAACAGCGCCACCGACAGCAGGGGCGTGGGCAGCAGGCGCTTCATGGGGCTCCTCCTTCTGGTGCGGCGGCACCGGGCGCGGCGCCGGGGTCGGGCACGGGCGCGGCCGACATGACGGCGCGCACATAGGTGCCGGGCGAGTGCAGGGCGTCTGCGGTGGCCTGGGCAAAGTGCATCGCGGGCCCGGCCGCCACGGTCAGGGCCATGCACACCGCCAACAGCACGGCAATCGGCAGGCCCTCGACCACGCGCAGCTGCGGCCTGGCGCGGTCGTGCGCCGCCCAGAAATGGCGGATGCCGGAGCGCGTGAGCGCGATCAGGGCCAGCAGCCCAGAGGCGATCAGCAGGGCCAGGAAGGTCCAGCCCACCCACCCTGGATGCTGCCCTGCGGACGACGCCAGGCCCAGCGGGTTGAGCACGGCGGTGAGCATCGCGAACTTGCCCACGAAGCCCGACAGCGGCGGCAGCCCGGTGATCAGCAGCGTGCACGCCATGAACGACAGGCCCAGGAAAGCCGCCGCGGCGGGAATGGCGCGGCCGACCAGCACCTCTTCTTCGTCGTCGAGGTTGGTGCCCTGCGTGGGCACCAGTTCGGCGTTCAGGAACGGGGCCTCGTCGGCGTGGGGTTCGTAGGGAAACGTGCCGTCGCCGTTGTTGCGCCAGCGGTCGATCAGGTCGCTGAGCAGGAACAGCGCGCCCACGGCCAGCGTGGAGCTGGGCAGGTAGTACAGCAGCCCGGCGGTGAGCATGTTCTGGCCAAAGCCGGTGGCGGCCAGCAAGGTGCCCGACGACACGATGGCGGCGTAGCCCGCCAGATGGCCCAGACGCTGCGAACCCAGCATGCCGATGGCACCGAAGGCCATCGTCACCAGGCCGGCACCGATCAGCCACAGGCTGCCGAAATGGGCCGATGCCCCGGCCTCGGTGCTGAACATCAGCGTCCACAGCCGCAGGATGGCGTAGATGCCCACCTTGGTCATGATCGCAAACAGGGCCCCCACCGGGGCGGTGGCGGCGCTGTAGGCGGGCACCAGCCAGAAGTTCAGCGGCCAGACGGCCGCCTTGATCAGGAAGGCGGTCGCCAGGATCGCGGCGGCGGTGTGCAGCAGGCTGCGGTCGTCGTCCGCGATCTGGGCCACCGCCTGGGCCAGGTCGGCCATGTTCAGGGTGCCGGTCAGTCCATAGAGCATGGACACGCCGATCAGGAACAGCGACGATGCTGCGAGGTTGATGGCAATGAAGTGCAGCCCCGACTGCACCCTGGCGCGGCCCGAGCCGTGCAGCAGCAGGCCATAGGACGCGGCCAGCATGATCTCGAAGAACACGAACAGGTTGAACAGGTCGGCCGTGAGAAAAGCGCCGGCCAGGCCCATGAGCTGGAACTGGAACAGCGGGTGGTAGTGCACGCCGGCGCGGTGCCAGCGCGCGCTGGCAAACAGGACCGATGCCAGGCCGAGCACGCTGGTGAGGACCAGCATCAGCGCCGACAGCCGGTCCAGCGCGAGCACGATGCCGAACGGCGCAGGCCAGTTGCCGGGCAGGTAGATGCCCATGGTGGCGGGGGCGCCGCGTTGGTGGGTCCAGAGCAGCAGGGCCACGGCCACGCCCAGGCCGATCAGGGTCGAGCCGAGGTTCAGCGCGAGCTTGAGGCGCTGCTTCTCCTCGCGCAGCAGCAGCATCAGCGCGGCGGTGAACAGGGGCAGCACCACGGGGGCGAGCATGAGGTGCGGCATGGCTGCCGCGGTGAAATCGGTCACGAGGGCTCCCGCAGTTCTTCGGCTTCATTGCCGTCCACGTGGTCGGTGCCCGAGAGCCCGCGCGAGGCCAGCAGCACCACCAGGAACAGCGCCGTCATGGCAAAGCCGATGACGATGGCGGTGAGCACCAGTGCCTGGGGCAGCGGGTCGGCATAGTGGGCCAGGTCTTGCTCCAGGCCCGGCTGCAGCACCGGCGCCTTGCCGATCGCCAGGCCCAGGCGCCCCATGCTGAAGATGAACAGGTTGACCGCATACGACAGCAGCGCCAGGCCCATGATGACCTGGAAGGTGCGCGGGCGCAGCAGCAGCCACACTCCCGAGCCCGTCAACACGCCAATGGCCAATGCCAGCACTATTTCCATCACGCGCCCCCTTGTTCAGCAACGGCCTCTTCGGCCAGGCGCGCGTGGAAGCGGTGGCCGCGCACCGACTGGTGGGCAATCGAGGTCAGGATCACCATGGTTGCGCCCACGACAAGGCTGAACACGCCGAGGTCAAAGAACGTGGCGCTGGCCAGGTGGATTTCTCCGAGCACCGGCAGCGTGAGGTGCGCCGTGTGCGTGGTCATGAACGGATAGCCCAGCGCGATGGAGCCCAGGCCGGTGGCCAGTGCGCACAGCAGGCCCATCGCCATCCAGCGCCGCGGCGCCAGCGGCAGGTGCGCCTCGACCCACTGGGTGCCCGAGACGATGTACTGCAGCAGCAACGCAATCGAAAACACCAGCCCTGCCACGAACCCGCCGCCGGGCTGGTTGTGCCCACGCAGGAACAGATAGATGGCGATCAGCACCGCGAACGGCAGCAGCAGGCGCACCAGCACGGCGGGCACCATGAGGTAGCCTACGGCGGTGTCCACCGCGAGGCGCGGGTTGATCAGGTCGGTGACCAGGTCGGCCGGCACCGCGCGCTGCTGCGCCGGCAGGTCCATGATCTCGGGGGCCGGGCGGAAGCGCCGCAGCAGGGCGTAGATCGTCAGCGCCACGACGCCCAGCACCACGATTTCGCCAAAGGTGTCGAAACCCCGGAAGTCGACCAGCATGACGTTGACCACGTTGGTGCCGCCGCCCTGGCTCAGCGCATGCTCCAGGAAGAAGGTCGACGTGCTTTGCGGAAACGGCCGGCTCAGCATGGCAAAAGACAGCACGGCCATGCCGCCGCCCGCGGCCAGCGACAGGACCAGGTCGCGCAGGCGGCGCCACTGGGCGCGGCGCTGTGCCGTCGGCGTGGCGGCGGCGCGCAGGTCCTCCTCGCGCTTGGGCAGCCAGCGCAGGCCCAGCAGGATCAGCACCGTGGTCACGATCTCCACCGCCAGCTGGGTCAGCGCCAGGTCGGGCGCCGAGAACCACAGGAAGGTGACGCAGGTGCACAGGCCGGCGCCGCCCATGAGCGTGAGCGCCGCGAGCCGGTGGTATTTGGCCTGCCACGCCGCCGCGACGGCGCAGGCCATGCCGACGCCCCACAGCAGCACGAAGGCCCACGACATGGGCAGCGCGGTACGGTCGCCAATGTGCAGGTCGCGCGTCCACAAAGGCAGGGCTGCCGCCAGCATCGAGGCGCACACCAGCCACAGCATCTGCCACTGCAGCCGCTGGGTGCCCAGCAGGCGCCGGCCGTTGCGACCGGCCAGGCTCAGCGAGGCGAGCAGCGCCTCGAAGATCCGTTTGCCGTCAAAGCGCTGCAGCCCCGGCGCGGCGTCGATGCGGCCCATTTCGCGTTGCCAGCGCAGCAGCAGGTACAGGAGGGCACCGCCCAGCAGCGCGACCAGGCTCATCGCAAACGGGGTGTTGAAGCCGTGCCAGACCGCCAGGTCGAAGGCCGGCAGCTCGCCGCCGACGACCGGGCGTGCGGCGGCGTTGAGGAACCGCCCGACCGACCAGGCAGGGAAGATGCCCACCACGAGGCAGCCGAACACCAGCAGTTCCACCGGCACGCGCATCCAGTGCGGCGGCTCGTGCGGCTGCAGGGGCAGGTCGGTGGCAGGTGGCCCCCAGAAGACATCGATCGTGAAGCGCAGCGAATAGGCCACGCTGAACATGCCCGCCACCGTCGCCACCAGCGGCAAAGCCATGTTCAGGGAAGGACTTGCCTCGAGGAAGACGGTTTCCGCAAAGAACATTTCCTTGGAGAGAAAGCCGTTGAGCAGGGGCACGCCCGCCATGGCGGCGGCGGCCACCATGGCCAGCGTGGCGGTCACCGGCATCATGGTGCGCAGGCCAGACAGGCGGCGGATGTCGCGGGTGCCGCTTTCGTGGTCCACGATGCCCACCGCCATGAAGAGCGAGGCTTTGAACGTGGCGTGGTTCATGATGTGGAACACCGCCGCCACGGCGGCGAGCGGGCTGTTCAGGCCCAGCAGCAGGGTGATCAGGCCCAGATGCGAAATCGTCGAATAGGCCAGCAGCCCCTTGAGGTCGTGCTGGAACATGGCGACATAGCCGCCCAGCAGCAGCGTGCAGGCCCCGGCGCCGCCCACGATCCAGAACCATTCGTCCGTGCCGCTGAGCACCGGCCACAGGCGCGCCAGCAGAAACACACCGGCCTTGACCATGGTGGCCGAGTGCAGGTAAGCCGACACTGGTGTCGGCGCGGCCATCGCGTGGGGCAGCCAGAAATGGAAGGGAAATTGCGCGCTCTTGGTCAGCGCACCCAGCAGGATCAGCACCAGGGCCGTGCCGTAGAGCGCATGGCCGCGCACCTGCGCACCGGCGGCCAGCACATGGTCGAGGTCATAGCTGCCCACGATATGCCCCAGCACCAACACCCCGGCCAGCATGCACAGGCCGCCGGTGCCAGTGACCGTGAGCGCCATGCGCGCGCCGCGCCGGGCGTCCTTGCGGTGGTGCCAGTAGCCGATCAGCAGAAACGAGAACAGGCTGGTCAGCTCCCAGAACAGGGCCAGCTGGATCAGGTTGCCCGACAGCACCACGCCGACCATGGCGCCCATGAATGCCAGGAAGAACGAAAAGAACCGGGGCACCGGGTCGGCCGCCGACATGTAGTAGCGCGCATACAGCACCACCAGCGCCCCGATGCCCATGACCAGCATGCAGAACATCCAGGCGAAGCCGTCCATGCGCACCACCAGGTTCAGGCCCAGGGACGGCAGCCACGCAATCTCCTCGCGCAGCACGCCGCCGTCCGCGATCTGCGGGAAGTACAGCGCGGCCTGCCCACAGCACACGAGCGCAATCAGGCCGGCCAGGGTGGACTCGGTATTGCGGGCATTCGACGGGAGCAAGGCAGCCAGCAGGCTGCCGATGAAGGGGAGGATGACGAGTGTGGACAAAGGCATGCGCGGACAATTTTACGGGCAGGCGCCGGAGGTGCAGGCGCTTGCGGGCACCGGCTTGGCGATGGCGCCAGCGGCACGCAATAAAAAAACCCGCCGAAGCGGGTTGCGTCCTGGGCCTTGGCGCTTATCTCTGTGGCGCGCTCGCCCCGCTGGCAGGTGCGGTGGCCGAAGGCCTGCCCTCTTTGGGGGCAGCGCTGGATTTTTGCGTGGCCTTGGCATCGGAGGCTGGCGTGGCAGCGGCACCGGATGTTTGCGGAGCGGCGGCTGCACCCGGGGCTGCCTTTTCGGCCGGTGCCTTCATGGGCTGGGCCTTCTTGTCTTCGGCCTTCTTGGATGGCGCGCCGCTGTAGCTGCTGCCGTTGACCGTCAGGCCTTCGGCGGAAAACCGCGCAGCCGACTTTTCGCCCACGCCATTGACGCGTCCAATGAAGTCGTTCCAGTCCTTGAAGTCGCCTTTTTTGCGTTCATCGATGATTTTGCTGGAAATGGCCGGGCCAATGCCCTTGATGCCATCGAGCTCGGCGGGAGTGGCCTTGTTGACGTCGACTGCCGCAAACGCGGCGGCGGCATACAGCATGGCGATGAGCATCAAGATTTTCTTCAGCATGGCAAATCTCCTGGGTGCGCAGCGAAGAGCCGCTGCGCCTTCCCTAACGGCCGGCTCGGGCCGGGCGTTGACCCGGCGGAGCGAACGGCCCTGGCTTCGCTATAGCTCTTCCACGCGGCGGGCAGGGTAGCTGTCCCAGGTCTGGCAGCCCGGACATTGCCAGAAGTGCTGGCGAGCTTCAAAGCCGCAAGCAGCACAGCGGTAGCGCGTCAAGGGCGAACTGGCCCGGTCGAGGGCGCGCTGGACTTGCGGGTGGAACTGCTCATGCTCGAGCGTCTCTCCGGCCAACCACTTGGCGGCGGCGACCAGCGAAGGCTCGCGTTCGAGGTGGCGCAGATACCAGTGCCGCCCTGCGGCGGATTCCTGCGCGCCGGCATTCTCGAGGGCCACGATGCCTTCGAGCACGTCCAGCGAAGGCGCGTTGTCGTAATGCTGTTGCAGCAGCGCCATCACCTGCGCCGCCATGTTGGCGGCACGCCCGGCTTCCACCAGCAACGCGGCCGCCAGGGGCAGCGCAGCGGGCGTGGCCGCGCCCATCTGCATCAGCGTGGCGACGGCTGCGCCCGGCTGCCCCCGCTGCTGCTGCAGCTTGGCCAGCTCCATGCGGGGGCGCGGTGCCTGCGGCGCCACATGGGCGGCCTGCTCCAGGCGTGCCTGGGCCGCTGGCAGGTCGCCTTGGGCCATCGAGCCCAGCGCCTGCTCGCACAGGTAGTGGGCCTGGCGGGTGCTGAAGTCTCCCTGGTGCGCAGCCTGCATTTTCTCGGTGATCGCGGCAGCGCGCGGCCAGTCGCGCGAGCGCTCGTAAATGGCCAGCAGCGCCAGGCGCGACTCGCCCTCGAAGGGCGTTCCTTCCAGCCGCGCCAGCGCATCCTCGGCGCGGTCGAGCAGCCCGGCCTTGAGAAAATCGAGCGCCAGGGCATGCTGCGCGCGCTCTCGGTCGGTGCGGCTCAGGTCTCCGCGCGACAGCAGGTGCTCATGCACGCGCACGGCGCGGTCGTACTCACCGCGGCGCCGAAACAGGTTGCCCAGCGCAAAGTGCAGCTCCGAGGTGTCCGGATCGTTCTGCACCGCTTCGATGAAGGAGTCGATCGCCTTGTCCTGCTGCTCGTTGAGCAGAAAGTTCAGTCCCTTGAAATAGGCCTTGGGAACGCGCCGGTTTTCGGCGCGCAGCTGGTGCAGGTCCAGGCGCGACGCCAGCCAGCCGAGCAGGAACGCCACAGGCAGTCCCAACAAAATCCAGGTCAGGTCAAATTCCATGGGGCGGCTGTGGCTCGGCGGGAGGTGAAGATGCGGTGGTGGGTGGGGTGGGCATGGGCTGCTGCGTGGCGTGCGTGCGGCGTGCCGCACTGCGGTGGCGCCACCAGCGCGGCACCATACCGAGCACACCCACGGCCACGCCACAGGTGAAAGCGCTCAGCACGACGAGCACCAGCGGCGCGCGCCATTGGGTGCCAAAGAAGAAGTGCAGCGTGGCGTCCTGCTGGTTGTTGAGCGCAAAGGCAAACAGGGTAAAAAAAATGGCTGCCTTGAGCAGCCACAGGAGGTATTTCATGCATCCCCTTTGTGACGGGGAGATTCTAGCGACGCCATGGCCCAGGCACCGTCAAGGCTTGGTTGCCGCAGCACCCAGGCCCAGCTCGGCGGTGCGCTTGTCCACCGCTTCGCGCAGGGCCTTGCCCGGTTTGAAGTGGGGTACGCGCTTGGCCGGGATGGCCACGGCTTCTCCGCTGCGTGGGTTGCGGCCCATGCGCGGAGGGCGGTGGTTGACCGAGAAGCTGCCGAAGCCCCGGATCTCGATGCGGTGCCCGCGCACCAGTGCTTCACCCACGGCGTCCAGCAGGGTTTTGACGGCGTACTCGGCGTCGCGGTGCGTGAGCTGGCTGAACCGGGCGGCCAGTTCTTCGACGAGATCGGATCGGGTCATGGGCAGGGTCTCATGAAAATGGCCGGGCGGGCGCTGTGCGCACCCGACCGGCCAATGGTCAAACGGTCAAGTTTTACTTTTCCGAATTGTCCAGCTTGGCGCGCAGCAGGGCGCCCAGGCTGGTCGTGCCGGCGCTTTCGCGGCTCGACTGCTGGCTCAGGCTGGCCATGGCGCCTTGCTCGTCGGCCATGTCCTTTTGCTTGATCGACAGCTGGATGTTGCGGGTCTTGCGATCCACGTTGACCACCACGGCCGTGACTTCGTCGCCTTCCTTGAGCACGTTGCGGGCATCTTCGACGCGGTCGCGCGAGATTTCCGAAGCGCGCAGGTAGCCCACGATGTCTTCGCCGAGGTCGATTTCAGCGCCACGGGCGTCCACGGTCTTGACCTTGCCGGTCACGATCTGGCCCTTGTCGTTCACCGTCACGAAGGTCGTGAACGGGTCGCCGTCAAGTTGCTTGATACCCAGCGAGATGCGTTCGCGGTCCACGTCCACGGCCAGCACCAGGGCTTCGACTTCCTGGCCCTTCTTGTAGTTGCGCACGGCGGCTTCGCCGGTTTCGTTCCACGACAGGTCGGACAGGTGCACCAGGCCGTCGATGCCGGCAGCCAGACCGACGAACACGCCGAAGTCGGTGATCGACTTGATCGGGCCCTTGACGCGATCGCCGCGCTTGGTGTTCTGCGCGAACTCTTGCCAGGGGTTGGCCTTGCACTGCTTCATGCCCAGGCTGATGCGGCGCTTGTCTTCGTCGATCTCGAGGACCATGACTTCGACTTCGTCGCCGAGGGTGACGAGCTTGGACGGAGCGATGTTCTTGTTCGTCCAGTCCATTTCGGACACGTGCACCAGGCCTTCAATGCCGGGCTCGAGTTCGACGAACGCGCCGTAGTCGGCGATGTTCGTGATCTTGCCGAACAGGCGCGTGCTTTGGGGGTAGCGGCGCGACACGCCCATCCATGGGTCGTCGCCCATCTGCTTGAGGCCCAGCGAGACACGGTTCTTCTCAGTGTCGAACTTGAGGATCTTGGCCATGATTTCCTGGCCAGCCGTGACCACTTCGCTCGGGTGGCGCACACGGCGCCATGCCATGTCGGTGATGTGCAGCAAGCCATCGATGCCGCCCAGGTCCACGAATGCACCGTATTCGGTGATGTTCTTGACCACGCCCTGGACAATGGAGCCTTCCTTGAGGGTCTCCATCAACTTGGCGCGCTCTTCGCCCATCGAGGCTTCGACCACAGCGCGGCGGCTCAGCACCACGTTGTTGCGCTTGCGATCGAGCTTGATGACCTTGAATTCCATGGTCTTGTTTTCGTACGGCGTCAGATCCTTGATCGGACGCGTATCGATCAGCGAGCCGGGCAGGAAGGCGCGGATGCCGTTGACCAGCACCGTCAGGCCGCCCTTGACCTTGCCGCTGGTGGTGCCGGTGACGAATTCGCCGGATTCCAGGGCCTTTTCGAGGCTCATCCACGACGCCAGGCGCTTGGCCGTGTCGCGCGACAGGATGGTGTCGCCATAGCCGTTTTCGATGGAGCCGATGGCCACGGAGACAAAGTCACCCACTTGGACTTCGACTTCGCCCTTGTCGTTCTTGAACTCTTCCAACGGCACGTAGGCCTCGGACTTGAGGCCGGCGTTCACGACGACAAAGTTGTGCTCCACGCGCACGACTTCGGCGGTGATGACCTCGCCCGGACGCATTTCGGTGCGTTGCAAGGATTCTTCAAAAAGGGCGGCAAAAGATTCAGACATGTATTTCCTTGCCACGGACAGGTTTTACAGCGGCACGATTGCCGCGGTTTCAAAGGCTGCCAGTGGTGGTTTGCTGTGCGGCGGTGGCCGCGGTTACGTCATAAGAACCACACTGCTGAGCGCTGCTGCGCGGCGGGAGCGGTGTGGGCCGGCGGGACGGTCAAGCCCCTTTATCGCCCTGCGCGCCAGGCGCGAAAGGCTGTCGCTGCTGCCACAGATGGCTGACCAGCTGCACGGTCTGCTCGACCGACAGGCTGGAGCTGTCCAGTGGCACAGCATCTTGCGCCTGCTTCAAGGGCGCGGCACTGCGGGACATGTCCCGTGCATCGCGCGCCTCCAAGTCGGCGCGAAGGTCGGCTATTTTAATGGAAATCCCTTTAGAAATCAATTGTTTGTGCCGGCGCTCGGCGCGGCATTCGGCGCTGGCGGTGAGGTACACCTTGAGCGGCGCCTGCGGAAAGATCACGGTGCCCATGTCGCGCCCGTCGGCGACTAGGCCCGGCAGGCGCTGAAAGCTGTGCTGCAGGCCGACCAGTGCCTGGCGCACGGCGGGAAGGGCGGAGACGCGCGACGCATTCATGCCGGCCTCTTCGGTGCGGATGGCCGCGGTGACGTCGTCGCCGGCCAGCCAGACCCGGTGGTTCTCGAAGCGCACATCGAGTGCGCCCGCCAGAGCGGCAATGGCGGATTCATGGCCGGCGTCTATCGGCAGCCCGGCCCGCACGGCGGCCAGCGCAGCGATGCGGTAGAGCGAGCCGGAGTCGAGAAAGGCATAGCCCAGCTGCTGCGCCAGGGCCTCGGCCACGGTGCCCTTGCCCGACGCGGTGGGGCCGTCGATGCATATCACCGGGATGGCGGCGGGCGGTGTGTGCACGACGGAGAACAAGGCCTCGAAATAGTCCGGAAAGGTCTTGGCGACGCACTGCGGATCTTCAATGCGCACCGGCAGCCCCGCGGGATTGAAGGCCGCCAGCGAAAAGCACATAGCGATGCGGTGGTCGTCGTAGGTGCGGATGCTGGCGGCGCGCCAGTCGGCGGGCGTGGTCGGGGGCGTGATGCGCAGGTAGTCGGCGCCTTCCTCCACGGTGGCGCCGAGCTTGCGCAGCTCGCAGGCCATGGCCGCCAGGCGGTCGGTTTCCTTGACGCGCCAGCTGGCGATGTTGCGCAGCGTGGTGGTGCCATCGGCGTACAGCGCCATCACGGCCAGCGTCATCGCGGCGTCGGGGATGTGGTTGCAGTCGAGGTCGATGGCCTTGAGCGGCCAGGCGCCGCGCGCCACCTGCAGCCAGTGGGGGCCGCCGCTGATCTGGGCGCCCATGGCGCGCGCAGCGTCGACAAAGCGGATGTCGCCCTGGATGGAATCCAGGCCCACGCCCATGATTTTGATGCCGTTTTGGCCTCCAGCGCTTTCTGCTATTGCGCCAAGTGCTATGAAATAGCTAGCTGACGAGGCGTCGGACTCGACATGGACGCTGCCGGGCGACTGGTAGCGGCTGCCGGCGGGGATGGTGAAGCGCTGCCAGTTGTCGTTGGCCACGGCAATGCCAAAGCGCGCCAGCAAATGCAGGGTGATGGCGATGTAGGGGCGCGAGATCAGCTCGCCCACGACCTCGATGACTACGTCCTGCCGCGTGGCGGCCAGTGGCAGCGCCATCAGCAGCGCCGTCAGGAACTGGCTGGAGACGTCGCCGCGCACGCGGATCGGCGCGGCCAGCGACAGCGCGGGCACACTGGCGGCCTGGGCGATGCGCAGCGGCGGATAGCCTGCGTTGCCCAGGTACTCGATCTGGCAACCCAGCTGGCGCAGTGCATCGACGAGGTCGCCGATCGGGCGCTCGTGCATGCGCGCGACGCCGCTGAGGCGGTATTCGCCGCCCAGCAGTGCCAGCGCAGCCGCGAGCGGGCGCATGGCGGTGCCGGCGTTGCCCAGGAAGAGCTCAGTGGGCGAGGTGGGCGTGCGCCCGCCCAGGCCGGTGATGCGCAGTGGTGCGCCGTCCTCCTCGACGGTGCAGCCGAGCTGGCGCAGTGCATCGAGCATCACGCGCGTGTCGTCGGAGGCCAGCAGGTCGTGCACCGTGGTGGTGCCGTGGCTGAGCGCAGCCAGCAGCAGCACGCGGTTGGAGATGCTCTTGGAGCCCGGCAGGTGGAGGCTGCCGTGCGCCGTCTGCAGCGGGGGGATGTCGAGAAAGGCGGTGCTGAACATTCAGTGGGGCTCGCTGGTGCGCTGTGCGCCCATGCGCCAGTGGGCGCGGGTTTCACTCGCCAAGGTGACCATGTCCTCGACGGCTTGCGCGTCGTTGCCGCGCATCGCCTGCTCGAACTGCTGCAAGGCCTGCTGGAAGAGGCTGGACTGGGAAAGGATGTCCTCGCGGTTGGCCAGCAGGATGTCGCGCCACATCTTCGGATCGCTGGCGGCGATGCGGGTGAAGTCGCGAAAGCCCGGGCCGGCCAGCGACAGAAAGCTGTCCGCCTGCGGCTGGCCCATGATGCCGTTGACCAGCGCGAACGCCAGCAAGTGCGGCAGGTGGCTGACGGCCGCGAAAGCCGCGTCGTGCGACTCGGGCGACATGCTGCTGACGCGGCAGCCCAGGGCCGTCCACAGCTCCTGCGCCTTGTGCAGCTGTGCGGTGAGCGTGCGTTCGGTGGGCGTCAGGATCACATGGCGGCCGCTGTAGAGAGTGGCTTCGGCGTGCTCCACCCCCGAGACTTCGCGTCCCGTGATGGGATGGGCCGGCACGAACGAGCCTACCTGGTCGCGCAGCGCGCGGCGCGCCGCCTGCACCACGTCGACCTTGGTCGAGCCCACATCCATCACCAGCGTCTGCGGCGTGACCAGGTGCTTGATGGCCCGGAGCGTGGCTTCGGTGGCCGCGACCGGCACGGCCAGCAGCACGATGTCGGCGCCGGCCACGGCCAGCAGGGCCGAGGGGGCTTCCACGTCGATCACGCCCAGCTGGCGCGCGCGGTCGGTGGTGGAGGGCGACTTGCTGTAACCGACCACGCGCTGCACCAGGCCGGCCTTTTTCATGGCCAGGGCGAACGAGCCGCCCATGAGGCCGCAGCCAATCAGTCCCAATTGTTCAAACATGCGGCGGTCCTCAGGGGGCGACCGGGTACGTGCCCAGCACCTTGTAGAAAGCGCACAGGCTGCGCAGCTCGGCCAGCGCGGCGCTGACATGGGGCTGGCTGGGGTGGCCGTCGAGGTCGATGTAGAAATAGTATTCCCACTGGCCGGTGCGCGCCGGGCGCGACTCGAAGCGCGTCATCGAGACGCCGTGCCGCTTGAGCGGCACCAGCAGGTCGTGCACTGCGCCCGGGTGGTTGGGCACCGAGACGATGAGGCTGGTGCAGTCGTGGCCCGACGGCGGCGGCGTCTGCAGCGTGTGCGGCAGGCAGATGATGGCAAAGCGGGTTCGGTTGTAGGCGTCGTCCTGGATCGCGTGGGCCACGATGTGCAGGCCGAACTGCTGGGCCGCGCGTTCGCTCGACAGGGCCGCCCAGGCCGGGTTGGTGGCCGACAGACGGGCGCCTTCGGCATTGCTCGACACTGGGCGGCGCTCGGCGTGCGGTAGGTGCTTGGACAGCCAGGCCTGGCATTGCGCCAGCGCCTGGGGGTGCGCCAGCACGGCCTCGATGCCGTCGAGCGAGTTGGTCTGGCGCATCAGGTTGTGCCGGATCAGCAGGCTGACCTCGCCGACCACATGGGTGGGGGTGTGCAGGAACATGTCGAGCGAGCGCGTGACCACGCCCTCGGTCGAGTTCTCCACGCCGACCACGCCGTACTGCGCGCTGCCGGCTGCCGTCGCGTGGAACACCTCGTCGAAGCTGCTGCAGTACATCAGGTCGGCCGCGCCGCCGAAATATTCGACGGCGGCCTGCTCGCAGAACGTGCCCTCGGGGCCCAGGACGGCGACGCGCTGGGGCGATTCGAGCGCCAGGCAGGCCGACATGATCTCGCGCCAGATCGCCGACACATGGGCGCTCTTGAGCGGGCCGGGGTTGGCGTCCTCGATCTTCTGGATCACCTGGGCCACGCGGTCGGGGCGGAAGAAGGGCGTGCCTTCGCGCTTCTTGACTTCGCCGACGCGCTCGGCCACCAGGGCGCGCTGGTTCAGCAGGGCCAGCAGCTGCTGGTCGATGTTGTCGATCTGCACGCGCAGGCTGGCGAGGTCGGGGGAGGCTTGGGGTGTCGTCATCGGGGGCTCAGGCGTGCTTCTGCTCGAAGGCTTTCATGTACTCCACCAGAGCCTGCACGCCGGCCAGCGGCATGGCGTTGTAGAGGCTGGCGCGCATGCCGCCCACGGACTTGTGGCCCTTGAGCTGCAGCAGGCCGCGCGCGCGCGCGCCGGCCAGGAAGGCGTCGTTGCGGGTTTCGTCTTGCAGGAAAAAGGGAATGTTCATGCGCGAGCGGCAGTGGGGTGCCACCTTGTTCACATAGAACTGCGACCGGTCGATGGTGTCGTAGAGCAGCTGGGCCTTGGCCTTGTTGCGCAGCTCCATCGCGGCCACGCCGCTGGCAGCGCCCTCGCGCTGGCGCTTGAGCCACTGGAAGGTGAGGCCGGCCACGTAGATGCCCCAGGTGGGCGGCGTGTTGTACATCGAGTGGTGGTCGGCCACGATGCGGTAGTCGAACGCGCTCGGGCAGGCCGCCAGTGCGTGGCCCAGCAGGTCTTCGCGCACCACGACGATGGTCAGGCCGGCGGGCCCGATGTTCTTTTGCGCGCCGCCAAAGGCCAGCCCGACGCGCGACCAGTCGACGGGGCGCGATGCCACCTGCGACGAGAAATCGATCACCAGCGGCGCGTCGCTGCCCAGCGCCCGGAGGTCGGGCAGTTCGTGGAATTCGATGCCGTGGATGGTCTCGTTGCTGCAGATGTGCAGGTAGCTGGCGCCGCGGCTGGGCTGCCAGCGGGCCGGGTCGGGCAGGGTGGTGAAGCCGCTGTCCTCGCCCGAGGCGATGACGTTCACCTCGGCGGCGTACTTGCGCGCTTCCTTTTGCGACTTCTGGCTCCAGCTGCCGGTGACGACGAAGTCCACGGTGGCCGCGCGCGAGAGGTTCAGCGGCACGATGGCGTTTTCGGCCAGGCCGCCGCCCTGCATGAACAGGATCCTGAACTCTGCCGGCACGGCCAGCAGTTCGCGCAGGTCGGCCTCGGCCTGCTCGCAGATGGAGACGAATTCCTTGCCGCGGTGGCTCATCTCCATCACGCCCATGCCGCTGCCATGCCAGTCGAGCATTTCGGCGGCGGCCTGCTCCAGGACCTCGACGGGGATGGCCGCCGGGCCGGCGGAGAAGTTGTAGGGGCGTTGCATGGTATTTGTGGTCAAAAGTGGCTCAAACGCTTATGCAATAAGCGCTGATGGCTATCAAATAAATAGTGCAGGCACCCGCCCCATCCTGGGTGTGGCAGGGCGCGCGTGCGTTCAGGCGTCGGGCGTGGCGGGTGCGTCGCTGGCGGTGCCGTCGAGGTCCTGGCTGTCGTCCTCGGCTCCAGCCGCTTCGGCTGCGTCGTTCTCGACGATGCGCTGCAGGCCGCTGAGCTTGGCGCCTTCGTCCAGTGCGATCAAGGTCACGCCCTGCGTGGCACGGCCGAGCTCGCGGATCTCGCTGACGCGCGTGCGCACCAGCACGCCACGGTCGGTGATTAGCATGATCTCGTCGTCGGCATGCACCAGCGTGGCGGCCACGACCTTGCCGTTGCGCTCGGACTGCTGGATGGCGATCATGCCCTTGGTGCCGCGGCCATGGCGCGTGTACTCGGTGATGCCGGTGCGCTTGCCAAAGCCGTTTTCGGTGGCGGTGAGCACGCTCTGGCTTTCGTCCTCGGCCACCAGCATGGCGATCACGCTCTGTCCTTCTTCGAGCATCATGCCGCGCACGCCGCGTGCCTGGCGGCCCAGCGGCCGCACATCGTTCTCGTCGAAGCGCACGGCCTTGCCGCCGTCGGAGAACAGCATCACGTCGTGCTGGCCGTCGGTCAGCGCGGCGCCGATCAGGTAGTCGCCCTCGTCGAGGTTCACGGCAATGATGCCGCCCTTGCGCGGGTTGGAGAAATCATCGAGCGCGGTTTTCTTGACGGTGCCCATGCTCGTCGCCATGAAGACGTAGTGGTCGGCCGGGAAACTGCGCATGGCGCCCGTGAGCGGCAGCACGACGTTGATCTTCTCGCCTTCCTGCAGCGGGAACATGTTGACGATGGGCCGGCCACGCGAGCCGCGCGACCCTGCAGGAACTTCCCAGACCTTGAGCCAGTACAACCGGCCGCGGTTGGAGAAGCACAGGATGTAGTCGTGCGTGTTGGCGATGAAGAGCTGGTCGATCCAGTCGTCTTCCTTGGTCGCTGTGGCCTGCTTGCCGCGCCCGCCGCGTTTTTGCGCACGGTATTCGCTCAAGGGCTGGCTCTTGATGTAGCCGGTGTGACTCAAGGTCACCACCATGTCGGTGGGCGTGATCAGGTCTTCGGTGGACAGGTCTTGCGCGCTGTATTCGACCAGGCTGCGGCGGGCGCCGAGCTTGCTTTGGCCGAACTCGGCCTTGATGGCGCTGAGCTCTTCGCAAATGATGGTCGAGACGCGCTCGGGCGTGGCCAGGATGTCGAGCAGGTCTTCGATTACCGCCATCACGTCCTTGTATTCGGCGACGATCTTGTCCTGCTCCAGGCCCGTGAGGCGCTGCAGGCGCATCTGCAAGATTTCTTGCGCCTGGGTGTCCGAGAGGCGGTACAGGCCGTCCTGCCCCATGCCGAATTCGCGCTCCAGCCCTTCGGGGCGGTAGTCGTCGGCATTGATGGTGCCTCCATCCGTGCGCGTGCGGGTCAGCATTTCACGCACCAGCTTGCTATCCCACGAATGCGCCATGAGTTCGGTCTTGGCGACCGGCGGCGTCGGCGCGTTGCGGATGATGGCGATGAAATCATCGATGTTGGCCAGCGCCACGGCCAGGCCTTCGAGCACATGGCCACGGTCGCGTGCCTTGCGCAGTTCGAACACGGTGCGGCGCGTGACCACTTCGCGGCGGTGCTGCAAAAAGACGCTGATCAGCGTCTTGAGATCGCACAGGCGGGGCTGGCCATCGATTAGCGCCACCATGTTCATGCCGAACGTGTCCTGCAGCTGGGTCTGCTTGTACAGGTTGTTCAGCACCACTTCGGGCACTTCGCCACGCTTGAGCTCGATCACCAGGCGCATGCCGGACTTGTCGGACTCGTCCTGGATGTGGCTGATACCCTCGATTTTTTTCTCATGGACCAGCTCGGCCATGCGCTCCTGCAGCGTCTTCTTGTTGACCTGGTAGGGCAGCTCGTCAACGATGATGGCCTGGCGCTGGCCGCGGTCGATGTCTTCGAAGTGGCACTTGGCGCGCATGATCACGCGGCCGCGCCCGGTGCGGTAGCCGTCCTTGACGCCGGTGATGCCATAGATGATGCCGGCTGTGGGGAAGTCGGGCGCCGGAATGATCTCCATCAGCTCATCGATGCTGGCCTCCGGGTGGGCCAGCAGGTGCAGGCAGGCATCGACCACTTCGTTGAGGTTGTGCGGCGGAATGTTGGTGGCCATGCCCACCGCAATGCCCGACGAACCGTTGACGAGCAGGTTCGGCAACTTGCTGGGCAGGACCAGGGGTTCCTTCTCGCTGCCGTCGTAGTTGGGACCGAAATCGACGGTTTCCTTGTCGATGTCTCCCAGCATCTCGTGGGCGATCCTGGCCAGACGGATTTCGGTGTAGCGCATGGCGGCCGCGTTGTCGCCGTCCACCGAGCCAAAGTTGCCCTGGCCATCGACCAGCATGTGGCGCAACGAGAAGTCTTGCGCCATCCGCACAATCGTGTCGTAGACCGCGCTGTCGCCGTGCGGATGGTATTTACCGATCACATCGCCGACGATACGGGCCGACTTCTTGTACGGCCGGTTCCAGTCGTTGTTGAGCTCGTGCATGGCAAACAGCACGCGCCGGTGCACAGGCTTGAGGCCATCGCGCGCATCCGGCAGCGCCCGACCCACGATCACGCTCATGGCGTAATCGAGATAACTGCGGCGCATCTCTTCTTCAAGGCTGATGGGCAGGGTTTCTTTGGCGAACTGGGTCATAGCGGTGGCGGAGGCTGCAAGGGACGTTCATTTTAGGCGCAAGCGCTTGTCGCACCTGCGCAACACATCCCGGCAATTACGCTTTTGTCCTACGGAAGGGATGCTAAAGGGCTCCTGCCGCCACTGTTACGTATGGCACAATCATTTCAACGTTTTTGGTGATGGTCACCGATGACGTCCTTATTCGCAGCGCGGCTGCGGCTTTTTCCCCAAGAGGAGAACCATGAAGAAATTGAACAAAGTGGCGATGTTGTTTGCCTCCGCAGCGCTCGCAACCGCCGCTGGCGCACAAACCATCGACAACTGGAAGAACGGCACCAACGAGCTGGTCTGGAAGAACGGCACGAACGAGCTGTGCTGGCGCGATGCCAACTGGACGCCTGCTACCGCAGCGCCTGGTTGTGATGGCGCTTTGGTCGTTCCTGTTGCCGCTGCTCCAGCCCCTGCTGCTGCACCTGCTCCCGCTCCTGCACCGGCTCCTGCTCCCGCACCGGCTCCCGCCGTCGCGACCAAGGTCACCTACGCTGCAGACGCCTTCTTCGACTTCGATAAGTCGGTTCTGAAGCCCGAAGGCAAGGCCAAGCTCGACGACCTGGTGTCCAAGGTCAAGGACGTGAACCTGGAAGTCATCATTGCCGTGGGTCATACCGACTCTATCGGTACCGATGCCTACAACCAGAAGCTGTCGGTGCGCCGTTCTGAAGCCGTGAAGGCGTACCTGGTTTCCAAGGGTATCGAAAAGAACCGCGTCTACACCGAAGGCAAGGGCGAAAAGCAGCCTGTTGCTGACAACAAGACCAAGGAAGGCCGCGCCAAGAACCGCCGCGTGGAAATCGAAGTAGTTGGCACCCGCGCTGCCAAGTAATCTTCTGATTGCCCCAAAAAAGCCCCGTTCGCGGGGCTTTTTTTATGGGGTGCCCTGTCCGCTGACTCTGGTAGAGAATCTAGTCCATGAACCACACCGTCAATGCAGATCCCTCTGAGCTGGCCAAATTTTCAGACTTGGCCCACCGCTGGTGGGATCCGGAAAGTGAATTTAGACCTTTGCACCAAATCAATCCCTTGCGTTTGGACTGGATCAATTCCATTTCTCCATTGCAAAACCAACGCGTGCTCGATGTGGGGTGTGGCGGCGGCATTCTGGCCGACTCCATGGCGCGCAAGGGTGCGCGTGTACTCGGCATCGATTTGGCGACCAAGCCCTTGCGCGTGGCCCAGCTGCATGCGCTGGAAGCGCAGACCCAAGGCGTGGAATATCGTGAAGTCAGCGTGGAATCGCTGGCCGCTGAGCAGCCTGGCAGTTTCGATGCCGTCACCTGCATGGAAATGCTCGAGCACGTGCCTGACCCGGGCTCCGTTGTCCGGGCTTGCGCGCAGTTGGTCAAGCCGGGTGGCTGGGTGTTCTTCTCGACCATCAACCGCAACGCCAAGGCCTTTGTGCTCGCCATCGTGGGTGCGGAGTACATCCTGAATATGTTGCCGCGGGGCACCCATGAGTACAGCAAATTCATACGCCCGAGCGAATTGGCGGCCGACTGCCGCTCTGCCCAGCTGGATATCCACCATACGCGTGGGCTGGAATACAACCCGATCACACGCCGCTACTGGCTCAGTGCCGACACCAGCGTGAACTATCTGCTGGCAACCCGCCGTGCGGCCTGAAAGAGGGGCCGCCATGTTCCCGAATGTGCGTGCTGTCTTGTTTGATTTGGACGGCACCTTGATAGACAGTGCGCCCGACCTGGGTGCCGCTGCCGACAAGATGCGCACCGATCGTGGCATGCCCTCCCTGCCTTTGGAGCGGTACCGGCCGATGGCGGGCGCCGGAGCGCGCGGCATGCTCGGAGAAGCGTTTGGGTTGACGCCGGAGCATCCAGATTTCGTGGCCATGCGGGAAGAGTTTTTTGCGAACTACGAAGCTCGCATGACCCAGAACACCCATGTATTCGGTGGCGTTCCTGAATTGATCCAGCAGATTTTGGCGCGCAATATCGTATGGGGTGTTGTCACCAACAAGGCGGCCCGGTTCACTGAGCCGCTGACACGGGAGATACCTTTGTTTGCGACCGCTTCTACGGTGGTGAGTGGCGACACGACACCTCACCCAAAGCCCCATCCCGCGCCGCTGTGGGAGGCTGCAGCTCGGTTGGGGTTGTCCGCTGCAGATTGCCTGTACGTGGGTGACGACGAACGCGACATTCTTGCAGGCCGAGCAGCCGGCATGGGCACGGTTGCCGCAACCTATGGATATCTTGGCGCCGAAGTGGAGGTGTGCCGGTGGCGTGCGGATGCAGAGATTAATTCTCCATTGGGGCTCTTGCAATTGCTGGCCATGGCCTAAAATACGTTCTGTAGGGGCTGCCCTGGTTTCGACGTGGGTTCGGAATCGGCGTGGTGCATGTCGAGCTTGATTGGCGCTCGTAAATCTGCATTCAAAAAACTAACTGCAAACGACGAACGTTTCGCACTCGCCGCCTAAAACCGGTGAGCCTTGCAACAGCACGCTGATGGGCTGGGCAAGGGGGCTGTAAAGCCTCCCGGCTGCAAGGTTATTTACGTCAGCTGGTTCCAGGCCGGGTACCTTGGCATGGAACGAGATTCAAGGGTACTGGCGTTCAACATAGCGTGCGACTGCGCGATGTTGAAGGCGAGACTCAAATCAGACCGCTAAACATGTAGATCTGCCCGAAGAAGGCTTGCGGACGCGGGTTCAATTCCCGCCAGCTCCACCACTATAGATAACCCCAGACATGAGCATCCCTCTGGTCTGGGGTTTTTTCTTGGCCGTTTGTGGTCTGGCGTGGCCCTGTGAAATTTGCACCGAAATCGCACCGATTCACACCACGGCCCTCAACACGGCTAGCAGTTTCTCGCGATTCTCTCGGATGGCACTTGCCATAGGTGCAAAAAACCGTCTCCACATCCTCAATCCCCAGTAGGGCGTATGAAGGACTATGGGTTGTGGCCTGCCCGGAGGGGCTCGAACCCCCGACCTATAGCTTAGAAGGCTATTGCTCTATCCAGTTGAGCTACGGGCAGATGCATAAACATTGCGTTTGATGCTATGGATTTGGTTGATCTTGCTGAAGCGTCGCGTCTTTGCCAAATCGCAATGCAGCGATCATACCTGCGCCGCCCATGGAATTTGGATTGCTCAGCGCGTATTCGCACGAGGCTCCTTCACAAGCTCCGGGATCTGGGAAACCTGTCGTCCAGGCCATCCAGATTCGGCGCAGGCGTTGGAAAAGCTGCAGCGCAGATTGCGCACACGCGCGGCGTCAATCGGTTTCTTCAAACACCAGAGAAGGCGTGGCCATGACCCGTGCGCTGTGTTCCAAGCGCTCGATCACGTGGTTGGCGAAGTAGCTGTTCTGTGTATCGGGCTCCAGCGCTGCCACAGCCAGATAGGCCATGGCCTGGTTGAGCGGGACGTAATAGCTGCCCGCAGGCACATCGATGGCACTGCGCACCAGGGCCACTTGCGCGCGCACAATGTCGGCAGACTCGGTCATCGGGCCGCGCACGTCTTCGCGGACACCCCGTGCGCTGCTGGTTTCGCGGTACGTGTCGGCCAGCAGGCCACCGGGTTCGGCCACGCGCAGTACCTGCACACCCAGCAAGCGCAGGCGTTCGATGGCGGCGTCGGCGTCGGCAGACAGCCAGTAGCCGCAGGGGCGGGGGCGCGACTTGAGGTTGCGCAAGGCAAGCGATGAGTTCCAGTCCACGCGCAGCACGCGGTCGGCCCCGGTGTCCGGGTCCAGCATGGTGATGTCGCGTTGCTCGCGGGTGGGTCCGGCTTCCACCACCATCTGATCGCGGCAGGCCTGTGCGCTGGTGTCGCGCACGACAAACGAGCGCACCTGCTCCAGGTTGGCCGCTCGCTCTGCGGTGCTGCGCAGCGCACTGGTGACGGCCGTGATCTGGGTGTGCACGCGGCGCTGGATGTGCGCGCGCCCGATCCCCACGCCCCGGGTCTCCACCAGCAGGCTGACGGCGTTCTTCAGGCCATTGACATTGCGCGCGGTGTCGGGCTGGGTGCCCCCCATGGACAGGGTGAGGTCGTCGGGGCGCATGGAGGTGGTGAAATACCACTCGGTGCTGAGGTTTTGCGCCTGGAGGGCAGTCACCATGGGGGCGTGGTACCACTCCTTCGAGGCCTTGACCAGGAATTCGGGCAGGTTGGCCGTGCCGGCATATTGCAGCAGGGCGTCGTAGCGCTGCAGCGCGTGGAATTTTTCCAGATATGGCCCGGCCACGGTGAATTCGTGCGCATCGATGACCAGAATCGGGCGGTAGTCGCGCACCAGCGCCGCCAGCGCGCGGGCCTCGGGTGTGTTGAGAAGCAGGTGGTCGCGGTCCATGTCCATGCCGTTGGCGGTAGCGCGCGTGCTGGCCTCGGCCCCGTCGGGATTGGCGCGCGGCACGACGATGACGTTGATGCGCTCCAGCAGGGGCTCCAGCAGGCCCTGCGCCAGTTCCTTGGCCACCACCAGCAAGGCTTCGCTTCCCGCGGGTTCGTCGCCGTGCTGCTGGCCCATCAGCAGCACGGTGGGGCGCTGGTTGGCGCTCAACTGGTCGGGGCTGGTGCCGCCAGCGTGCGTCAACACCATCGCGTGGATGGGGTTGCCGCGCTGCGAGGGGCCCAGTGCCAGCAGTGTCGTGCGCGTTCCGGTCGAGGCGGAGCCCGAGGCGATGCGCTGCAGCCACTGTCCGATTTCTGCATTGGTCGTGAAGGCGCGCCGCTCCGGTGCCAGGCCCGGCGTGTCGTAGCGGATGCCAGGATCGGGGAAGCGGGCGGCGACGGCAGGGCCATAGGGCGCGCTCTCTTGCGCGGCGGTGCCGACAGACGCCTGCGGCAGCGTCGTGACGACCGGCGCCGTGACGACGCCCGGGCGGGGCTGTTCTGCGGCTGGCCCAGGGGCCGTGAGGGCGCTCGGAGCCTGCACCACGGTCGCTGCCGGCGTGGCAGGCCACGGAGGCAGCGGCGTGCTGGCGCAGGCGGCGAGCAGGGCGGCTGCCAATGCCGCTGGCACCGGCCAGCGGCGATGCGGAGCCCGAGGCGACTCGGGAGCTGGGGCAAGCGGTGATGCGCCGAGGTGCGAGAGCAGGGTCATAGACGATCAGCCAGTGGAAACCGAGGGCTGCCATTGGGACGTGGCAGGTGTTGGCCCGATATTACCCGGCTGCCGCCTCTGCGCGCAGCATGCCATGTCGGGCGCGCCGGCGCGTGGCGACCCGGTCTGGGAGAGGAGACTCAATGCGCGTGGTGTGCCCTATATTCAAAATACAGATTAATTAACAAAAATATATTCTTTTGAGTTTTAAGCCGCGCTGTCCACAATCCCCTGTATCTATGGCTTCACTGGACGGCTTTCTCCCATGACAACCCTGAAAATCAAGTCTCTCCTGGCCACGGTGGCCCTGGCTGCCAGTGCGGTGGCGTCGGCCCAGACCACGACGCTGCTCAACGTGTCGTACGACGTGGCGCGCGAGTTCTACAAGGACTACAACGCCGCTTTCGTGGCCCACTACAAGAAGACCACAGGCAAGGACATCAAGATCGACCAGGCGCATGGCGGCTCCAGCGCCCAGGCGCGCGCCGTGAACGACGGGCTGGCGGCCGACGTGGTGACTTTCAACACCACCACCGACATTGAGTTCCTTGCCGGGAATGGCGTGGTGGCCAAGGATTGGGCCAAGAAGTTTCCCTACGATGCTTCGCCCACCACCTCGACCATGCTGTTTCTGGTGCGCAATGGCAACCCGAAGAAGATCAAGGACTGGGACGATCTGGTCAAGCCCGGCGTGCAGGTCATCGTCGTCAACCCCAAGACCGGCGGCAATGGCCGCTATGCCTACCTCGCTGCCTGGGGCGCGGTGCGCGAAAAGGGTGGCACCGACGCGCAGGCGGCCGAGTTCGTGGGCAAGCTCTACAAGAACGTACCGGTGCTGGCCAAGGGCGGGCGCGATGCCACGGCAACGTTCCTGCAGCGCAACATCGGCGATGTGCTGATCACGTTCGAGTCCGAGGTGGTGTCGATCAACCGCGAGTTCGGCGTCGGCAAGGTGGAGGCGGTGTACCCGTCGGTCAGCGTCACGGCCGAGAACCCCGTCGCCGTGGTCGAGCGCACCGTGGCCAAGAAGGGCACGGCCGATCAGGCCAAGGCCTATCTCGACTACCTCTATTCGGAAGAAGGCCAGGAAATCGCCGCCAAGCACGCCATCCGGCCGCGTTCGGAGGCGGTGCTGAAAAAGCACGCCGACCTGTTCAAGCCCATCAAGCAGTTCACCGTGGCCAAGTACTTCGGCTCGCTCGGTGAAGCGCAGAAAGTGCACTTCAACGACGGCGGCCAGTTCGACAAGCTCTACACCCCGGGTGCCAAGTAAAGCATGAGCGCAGCCACCTCCGCAGCCCCGCAAGGCGCTGCCCGCGCGCCTTCGGGCAACCGCCGGCGCGCACCCAAGCGGGTGCTGCCCGGCTTTGGCCTCACGCTGGGCTACACGCTGTTCTACCTGAGCATCATCGTGCTGATCCCGCTGTCGGCGCTGGTGTTCAAGACCTTCACGCTCACCTGGCCACAGTTCTGGGAGGCCATCAGCGCGCCGCGCGTGCTGGCCTCGTACCGCCTGACCTTTGGCGCCTCGCTGATCGCGGCGCTGGTCAACCTGGTGTTCGGCTTGCTGATCGCCTGGGTGCTGGTGCGCTACAGCTTTCCGGGCAAGAAGATCGTCGATGCGCTGGTCGACCTGCCGTTTGCCCTGCCCACGGCCGTGGCCGGCATTTCGCTGACGGCGCTGCTGGCGGGCAACGGCTGGGTGGGGCAGTACCTCGAACCCCTGGGCATCCAGCTGGCGTTCAAGCCCGCGGGCATCGTGATCGCGCTGATCTTCATCGGGCTGCCTTTCGTGGTGCGCACCGTACAGCCCGTGCTGCAGGACACCGAGAAGGAGCTTGAAGAGGCGGCCAGCTCGCTGGGCGCCAACCGCTGGCAGATTTTTACCAAGGTCATCCTGCCAGCCATCACGCCGGCCCTGCTGACCGGCTTTGCCATGGCGTTCGCACGCGCCGTGGGCGAGTACGGATCGGTCATCTTCATCGCCGGCAACATGCCCATGATTTCTGAAATCACCCCCCTGATCATCATCGGCAAGCTCGAGCAATACGACTACGCGGGTGCCACGGCAGTGGCGGTGGTGATGCTGCTGATCTCGTTCGTGCTGCTGCTCGTCATCAACGCGCTGCAGGCCTGGCAGCGGCGCAACGCGGGAGCGCCGGCATGAGCGCGGGCGCGACTGCACGCGTGCGGCGCGACCGCATCAGCACCACCGAAGCGCCCTGGGTGCGCAACCTGCTGATCGGCATCGCGCTGGCCTTTGTGCTCTTGTTCCTGGTGTTGCCGCTGGCGGCGGTGTTCACCGAAGCCTTGCGCAAGGGCTGGGACGCTTACTTCAGCGCCCTGATGGAGCCCGACGCCTGGTCGGCCATCCGCCTGACCCTCATTACCGCCGCGATTGCCGTGCCGCTGAACCTGGTGTTTGGCGTGGCCGCGGCCTGGTGCATCGCCAAGTACGAGTTCAAGGGCAAGGCCTTCCTGACCACGCTGGTCGACCTGCCGTTCTCGGTCTCGCCCGTGGTGGCGGGCCTGGTCTATGTGCTGATGTTTGGCGCCAACGGCTGGATCGGGCCGTGGCTGGCGGCGCACGACATCAAGATCATCTTCGCCGTGCCGGGCATCGTTCTGGCCACGGTGTTCGTGACCTTTCCGTTCATCGCGCGCGAACTCATCCCGCTGATGCAGGCCCAGGGCAACGACGAGGAGCAGGCCGCCACGGTGCTGGGTGCAAGCGGCTGGCAGACCTTCTGGTACGTGACCCTGCCCAACATCAAGTGGGGTCTGCTGTACGGCGTGATCCTGTGCAACGCGCGCGCCATGGGCGAGTTTGGCGCGGTGTCGGTGGTGTCGGGACACATCCGCGGGCAGACCAACACGATCCCGCTGCACGTCGAAATCCTCTACAACGAATACCAGTCGGTGGCGGCGTTTGCGGCGGCTTCGCTGCTGGCGCTGCTGGCGCTGGTCACCCTGGTCATCAAGTCGGTTGCCGAGTGGCGCGCCGAGCACGAGCGCAAGGCGCTGGCCGAACTGCCGCCCGAGCGGCCTGGCGCCGTGCGGTCCCCGGCCGCGCGCGGCAGCGCCGTCTGAAAGACACCCATGAGCATAGAAATCCGCAACGTCAGCAAACAATTCGGCAACTTCCACGCGCTGCGCGACGTGAGCTTGGACATCGCCTCGGGCGAGCTGCTCGCGCTGCTGGGCCCTTCGGGCTGCGGCAAGACCACGCTGCTGCGCATCATTGCCGGGCTGGAGACGCCCGACACCGGCAGCATCCACTTTGCCGGCGCCGACACCACCGACGTGCATGTGCGCGAGCGCAACGTCGGCTTCGTGTTCCAGCACTATGCGCTGTTCCGCCACATGACGGTGTTCGAGAACGTGGCCTTCGGCCTGCGCATGAAGCCGCGCAGCGTGCGCCCGAGCGAGGCGCAGATCAAGAAAAAAGTGCACGACCTGCTCAGCCTGGTGCAGTTGGACTGGCTGGCCGACCGCCACCCCGCGCAGCTCTCGGGCGGGCAGCGCCAGCGCATCGCCCTGGCGCGCGCGCTGGCCGTGGAGCCGCAGGTGCTGCTGCTCGACGAACCCTTTGGCGCGCTCGATGCCAAGGTGCGCAAGGAGCTGCGCCGCTGGCTGCGCCGCCTGCACGACGAGCTGCATGTGACCAGCATCTTCGTCACGCACGACCAGGAAGAAGCGCTCGAAGTGGCCGACCGCGTGGTGCTGATGAACAGCGGCGTGGTCGAGCAGGTGGGCTCGCCCCAGCAGGTCTGGGACCACCCGGCCAGTCCGTTCGTGTACGGCTTTCTGGGCGACGTGAACCTGTTCCATGGCCGTGCCCACGAGGGTGCGCTGCATGTGCACGGCATGCAGATCGACGTGCCCGAGCACAGCGATGCCCAGGACGCGCCCGCCTCGGCCTATGTGCGTCCGCACGACCTGGACGTGGCGCGCCATGTGCCCGGCAGCACCTCGCCCGCGCACAGCATGGTCGCGCGCCTGGAGCGCGCCATTGCCGTCGGACCGACGGCACGGCTGGAGCTGGTGCCGCTCGACGACGCGGGCGTGGAACTAAAGGCCGCGGCCTCGCCCCAATCAGCGGACAATGCGGCCGCTGCGCCCTTGGTTGAAGCGCACATCTCGGCGCAGCAGTTTCGGGACATGGGCCTCAAGGAGGGCGACACCGTGGTGGTGACCCCCCGGCGCACCCGGGTGTTTTTGGACCAGGCCGCCGGCATCTGACGCATCCTTCGTCGGAGCCTGGGCGGCGATGAAGGAAAACGATGGCGATGGTATTGAACTGGTGGAATACGGCCCCGCGCCGGATGCTGGCCTTGGTCAGCGCGGTGTGCGTGGCCATGCTGGCGTTTGGCCTGTACCTGCAGCACAGCGTGGGCCTGGAGCCTTGCCCGATGTGCATCGTGCAGCGGTATGCTCTTATTTTGGTAGCTATATTCGCAGGCCTGGCAAGCGTTAGGGGTCAAAAAGGCTGGTGGATGCCGTGGGCCGTATTGGCGCTCTTGGCCTGCGGCTTTGGCGCCTTCACGGCGGCGCGCCAAAGCTGGCTGCAGTGGTTTCCGCCCGAGGTCGCGATGTGCGGGCGCGACTTCTACGGAATGATCGAGAACTACCCGATGCGCCGCGCGATCCCGATGATCTTCAAGGGCTCGGGCGACTGCGCCGCGATCGACTGGACCTTCCTCGGCGGCTCCATCGCCAATTGGTCGTTTGTCTGCTTCGTGGTGCTCGGCGGCGCCTTGGCGTGGCTGCTGGCGCGCGGACTGCGCGCCGGGCGCTGAGCGGCCGGTGTAGCGGACGGCCATTTCAGGCCGCGCCGGGGGTGGCTGGGAAGCGCACGCCCGGCGTGCCGTCCTTCCAGGCGCCGTATTTTTCCATGGTCTGAGCGAACAGGGGCGATGCGCTCCAGCGCTCCAGCCAGCGCTGCAGGTGCGGCCAGGGCTGGGCCGACCACCACGCGGCATCGATGCCCGCGAATTGGCGCACGAACGGAAAGATGGCCGCATCGGCCAGCGCCGGGTGACGGCCGAACAGATGGCCCGAGCCCGCCAGCTGGGCGTCGAGCGCCGCGAGCCAGGCACAGGCCTGCGCGCGCGCCGTGGCCACATCCGCGCCGGGGTAACGCTGCGGGTATTTGCAGCGGTCCAGTGCCTGTTTGAACGGACCGTCGCAGTCTGCGATCTGCGCGAGCATGGCTTCGAGCGTTCCAACGCCCGGGTTCAGCCAGTGCAGCGGATCGTGGCGCTGCAGCGCCCAGCGCATGATCTCCAGGCTCTGCTCGAGCACCTGGCCGCCGGGCAGCACGAGCACCGGCACCGTGCTCTTGGGCGAGGCCTGCAGCAGGCCGTGCGGCTTGTCGCGCAGCACCACCTCGCGCAGCTCACACGCCTGGCCCGACACGGCCAGGGCCAGCCGCGCGCGCATCGCATACGGACAGCGGCGGAACGAATACAGGACGGGCAGGGCGCTCATGGCGCCTTCGGCGCGCCAGTGGGGTCAGGACGGCGCGGGTGCCCGGGTGCCGGAAGGCGCGCGCCCACATGGGCCTGGCCGCGCTGATTGGCCAGCTGCACCTGGCGTTCGCGCTCGGCCAGGGCACGCTCCTGCTGCGGCGTGCGCGAGCCGTGGCAATACGGGCAGCTCACGCCGGGCACCGTGTGGGGCGAGGCCAGCTCGGCCGCGCCCAGCGGCATGCGGCAGGCACGGCACAGCTGGTGGTGGCCCGGCGCGAGACCATGGCCCACCGACACGCGCTCGTCGAACACGAAACAGTCGCCGTGCCAGCGGCTGTCGGCCTCGGGCACGGTTTCGAGGTATTTCAGGATGCCGCCTTCGAGGTGGTAGACCTCGCCAAACCCCTGCGACTTCAGGTAGGCCGTCGACTTCTCGCAGCGGATGCCGCCGGTGCAGAACATGGCCACGCGTGGCTTGCCGGCGAGCGCGCCGCCCGGTTGCGATTGCGCCGCCACCCAGGCCGGAAACTCGGCAAAGCTGCGCGTGTGCGGGTTGAGGGCGCGCGCAAAGCTGCCAATGCCGACCTCATAGTCGTTGCGCGTGTCCACCACCACCACCTCGGGGTCGTCGATCAGCGCGTTCCAGTCTGCGGGCTTGACGTAGGTGCCGGCGTTGCGCGCGGGGTTCAGACCCGGCACGCCGAGCGTGACGATCTCGCGCTTGAGGCGCACGCGCATGCGGTAGAACGGCTGGCGCTCGCCCCAGGCTTCCTTGTGCGGCAGGCTGGCCAGGCGCGGGTCGCTGCGCAGCCAGGCCAGCACGGCGCGCACGCCGTCCGGCGGGCCGGCGATGGTGCCGTTGATGCCCTCGGGCGCGAGCAGCAGCAGGCCGCGCACGCTGTGGGCATCGCAGCAGGCCTGCAGGGGCGCCTGCAGCTGCGCGCAGTCGGGCAGGTCGACAAATTGGTAGAGGGCGGCGGTGAGAAAAGCTGGCATGGAAGCGGTCGATGATAGCGTCGGCCTGCGCTGCGGATGCACACACAAGGGCTGTCGGTGCACAGCGGACCGAGGTCGAAAATATCTGCAGCAGGCCCGCCGCTTTGCCTGTGCGCACTCCCGGGAAATGGTGCTGCCAGGCTGTTCCTTTTTTCGGAAATCACCGGTCCTGCGGCGGCTGAGACGATGACCAGGTCTGGTCCTGCAGGAAGAACTTGGCCACCATTTCTTTGGTGATTTGCACTGCGCGCTTGAGGCTCATGTCGATGTGCTCGGTGAGCGCCTCCAGCGCTGGCTGCAGCTGGCGTTGGCTCAGCAGCAGCACCAGTTGGGCATGGGCATCAAAGGCGCTGCTGTTCCAGTCCGACTGTTCCAGGTCGATGTGGCGCGCGACGTGGATGCGCCGCGTCACCTGCTCCAGGAACTGGCTCAGCTCGCGGTTGTGCGACAGCGCGGCCAGGCGCCGGTGGAACTCCTCGTCGGCCAGCAGCAGGTCGCCGATGGACATCGCCGCCGCATTGGCCATGACGCTGTTCCAGTAGTCGCGCAGGCCTTCGATTTCCGCATCGCTCGCATGTTC
>NZ_MWOM01000102.1:0-8167 GCF_012931925.1 Acidovorax sp. SRB_24 | reverse complement strand
TCGGCAAACCCCGCAATGCAACCTTCCAGCTCGGCCACGAACGGCCGGTTGGCGCGCAAGCGCTCGGCCCACTGCGCGGCGTCGTATTCGGCGGGCGCCCAGGCTTGCAGCTGCTCGGCGGTGTAGTGCGGGCGGGCGAGTTGGTGGACCGAAGAGTGGAAGACGACACGGAGGGCGGGTTCATCGCCTGGGTGACAGGGGCGCAGGCGCATGGCATCCAACGCGCATATGGCACCAATTGCCATCGCGCTTTTAGCCTGCCACCGTTGCCATGCGCAGCCGGCGCGCCGCGTCTTCGGCCCGGGCGTCGTATATCTCGCGCAGCACAGCCTGCATGTCTACATCGGCATGGGTGCGCTCGAAGTGGCCGGTCAGGGGCGTCTCGTTGCTGAGCAAGCCACCTTGGTACAGGCTCCAGATTTCGGCGCCGTACTCGGTCGCCAACAGCGCAGGGGCAAACTGGCCAAAAAAGTTACGCAGGTTGCCCACATCGCGCAGCAGCATGCGTTGCGCGTGGTTGTTGCCCGCAGCGTCCACGGCCTGCGGCAGGTCAATGATTACCGGGAAATCCACGCCATCGGCATCACCTTCCACCGCGCCATGGGCCAGCAGGATGTTGAACTCCGACAAATCCCCATGCACCACGCCCGCGCACAGCATGCGCACCACCTCGGCGATCAGCGTGGCGTGGTGCGCCAGCGCCTGCGCGGGTGTGAAGGACACATCGTTCAGGCGCGGGGCGGCGTCGCCGTTGGCGTCTGTGACCAGCTCCATCAGCAGCACGCCATCGTGAAAGTTGTAGGGCTGCGGCACGCGCACGCCTGCCGCGGCCAGGCGGTAGAGCGCATCGACCTCGGCGTTTTGCCAAGCGGCCTCTTGCTCTTGCCGGCCAAACTTGCTGCCCTTGGCCATGGCGCGGGCCGAGCGTGAATTTTTGACCTTGCGGTTTTCGGTGTAATCCACCGCCTGGCGAAAGCTGCGGTGCGTAGCCTCTTTGTAGATCTTGGCGCAGCGCGTCTGGTCGCCACTGCGCACCACAAACACCATGGCCTCCTTGCCACTCATGAGCTGGCGCACCACGGTGTCGATGAGGCCTTCTTCGATCAGGGACTGGAGTCGGGGAGGTGCTTTCATGGGGGAGATTGTGCGTCCCCCCATCATTGACGGTCGGGCAGCGTCTTCATGGCCATTTGATTGCACCTGCTGCCACCCGCGTCCCATAGGAACCCGCCTTAACCATTCAATCAAATCGGTCTGTAACGCTTACGCAGTAAGCGAAAGAAGCTATCAATCAAGTAGCGTTCAGGCCAACGATTTGCCCATCCGCGCATTCGCCAGCACCACGCCGCGCAGCTCGACCTGCTGGCGCGTCCCGACCGCAAAGGCGCTGCGGCAGCTCGGCGCTGAGGCTCACATGTGCCCACAGCTGGGGCATGCGCGCCTGCTGCGCCGCTTCGTGGATCTGCGCTATCAGCGCCCGGCCCACGCCGCTCTCGGGGCAATCTTGTGGTCGCCAGAGTAAGGGTAGGGTCTCGGCCCGGATGCGAAGTATTTTCTTGCGCACATAAGAAAATATTAAAAATAATTTATCCCACTCCCGCAACCTGCTCTTCGCTATTCCGCAGGTTGCTTGCAATAATATATTTATTATTATATTTCTTGTCGCGCCAAAAATAAATTAGGTAGGCGATAGAGTTGGATTTTCAAGCAAACGCAAGCCGACTCGAAATCAAATGGAAAATCCATGTAATTTCCAGTCATAAAAGCACGCGAGTTTTTTAAATGCAGTGGAAGACGCACCACCCGCCTTTAACCTATCTATATGCTTGACTAAAAATTTTTCCAGCGCATGCAGATCCATCTTATCTTCTGGCATAAATGGTATTAAAAAAGCGGCAACAGAAGGATCGAATTTTTTAATGATTTGTGCAAGCGTCAACTGGTGAGCATCACGCTTGTATCTTTCTTCATATGCCTTGGTTTGATAAAAGCCAACGCCTTTAGGCATTCGCTCGCCAAAACTGAAGCCTGATGCGGCCAGTTGTTTCTTGCTGATAATGCCAAGACGCTTGAGATGTTTAAATATTGGAATGTATCTTGTTGCTGCAGATACAGAAGACACAGTATCGCTCAAAATTAAATCACTTCTGAAACCAGCATCAACAAACAAGTCGCAAAACATATCTATAACCTTGATGCCCTTATACCCAATTCTGCTAGCAGCATCCGAAGCAACTGTTAATCCAACAACAAATTGAACTTCCTTATCTTTCGAAAGATCTGCCTCGTTAACGACATGCATTCTCTTGCTTGGCGCCGTACTACTAACTATTTCATAGAATTGTTGCTTGTAGAGGCGCAATAACCTTACCGGAATTTTCTTCTCAACTTCCGAAACCGCACTATAAATATACGAGTAATCATCCGTCTTTACAATCGTAGCAGGTATAGAGCGATTTCCGAATTGAAGGGCATATCCTTCAATTGAAGCTGGCGCCCCTTTCGATCTTTGCACAAAAATCAAATTCTTACTCAATCTGCTTAACTTGTCTTGATCCAATACGGAAACAATTGACGAGAGAATTGATATTATATTTTCGTCCTGCATAGAGTACCCAATGAATACAACCGGGTGCTCAACGAAAATAGTAATTAACTTTGCGGCCAAGTATGGATTTAGCTTGTGAAAGCTGGAGTAGTCTCCTGCTGTAAGCACCAAGCTTTCATGGTCTGAGGCACAGCCATGTATCTTATAAATCTCACCAATTGACTGAGTATTTGAAAACAACAAATCCTCTTGCCCCACAAAAACCTCATGCTCCGGGAAAATTTTCTCCAGCAAATTATCCCAATTTGTCGTTATTATTCCGTCTATATTTATTTTCTTTAGAAAATCAATCTCATTCTCCAAGAGTAATTTGTTTTCATCAGTAATCTTATTGATGAAATGACTGATCTCCCAGCGCAACGCAGATGTTTTGTCTTTGAGCTTTCTTCCGTTGGATAGAGTTTTGAATTCATTACGATTTTCGGTGAACTCAGCGCTCTCCCACCATCGATGGTGATATTTTTCAGAAAGTAATGTTGCCACCTGAGGAAGGCTTTGAGATGCGGCCGCCATAAATCCATCAAACTCATCCTCATCGTTGCAAAAAATCTTCAATAGCTCATCCCACTGAGGCAAATCTAAATATCTTCTTGAAAAACCAGATCCAACAAAAAGAAAGGGGGAAGACGGCGCCTCTTTGAGAATGGAAAGGATGCCGTTTTTTAATTCTTCGTTATTCATAAATTTATGATGTACACCGTATTTGTTGATCTGGTCGCAGCTACATATGCAAGCCGCCCCTCCTCCTTCTTCTCATCTTCCGAAAGAGAAACCGTTTTTCCTCCCCCCACCACCGCCACTACCGGAAACTCCAACCCCTTGCTCGCATGCATGGTCATGACCTTGATGGTGTCTTCCAGCGGCCGAAAGTCGCCTGAGCCTTTGCGCACGCGATGCGGCAGGCGCTTGCGGCCCAGCGCGGCAGAGCAGGCCTCCATCTCGTTGTAGTGGCGGCAGATGACGGCCATGTCGCCCCAGGCGTGGCCCTCCTGGTGGGCGTTGTGCAGCAGCTCGGCCACTTTGGCAGCCTGCTCGGGCAGGGTGGGCAAATTGATGATGAGCGGCTCGGGGCCGTCGCGGCCGCAGCTCACGGGTTTGACGAGGGGGATGCCGTCGTCGTCCTTGTCTTCGGCCGTGAGGAGGTCGCCCGCGATCAGGTTGGCGGTCTGCAGAATCTGCCGCGTGTTGCGGTAGTTGATCTTGAGGATGGTGGTGCGGCCCTGCGCCTGCACGCCCACGCTTTTGAAGCTGAAGTTCTTCTTTTTCGCCCGGTCGTAAATGCTTTGCGCGTCGTCGTAGAGCAGCAGCAGGCTGTTGGTGGTCGGGTCCACCATCTGCGTGACCAATTTCAGCCACTCGGGCGCGAAGTCGTGGCCTTCGTCGATCAGCACGGCCTGGTACTGGCCGCTGGGGATGTGCTTCTGGTCCACGCCGCGAATCACGCGGTGCACAAACTCTTCCATGAGTTTGGTCACGCCCATTTTCTCGGTGGGCAGCAGGTGGTATGCCTTGAGCTGGTCGCGGCACCATTTGTGGAAGTGGCGGGCGTGCACCTTGTCCGAGAGGCCCTTGGCTTCCATCACGCTCGCCAGCTTCACGGCCAGCGGCTCGTTGTAGCAAAGGATGAGGATGGGCTTGCTGGCCGGCGTCTGCGCCTTGGCCAGGTACTCGGCGCGGTAGCCGAGGATCATGGTTTTGCCCGAGCCGGCCACGCCGTGGATGACGCGGTGGCCGTCGCCGAGGCTGCGCGCCAGCTGCTCTTGCTGCAGGTCCATCACGCGCATGATGCTGGGCAGTTCGGCGGCGGTTTCGCCATCGGCCCGCGCGTCGGCGGCATCGCCAAACAGCGCGCCCTGCACGGCCACGCGCACTTCGGGGAACAGGTTCCAGCGCACGCGGTCGAGCTGGGGCAAAGACAGCGCGCCGCCAAAGGCGTGCGGGAACATGGCCCACAGCCGCGCCTGAAAGGCTTCGGCGTCCACGTCTTCGTACATCTCGTCCTGGCAGATGGCGCGGTGCGGCTCGATCGCCTCGCCCAGCCCCGCCGCGTCGAACTGCTTGCGTGTGATGCGCGTGAAGACCACGCCATGGCCCCAGGGGAAGGCCAGCTTGCCTTGGTGCCGACCTTCGGCCTGCACCAGCTGCGGGTCGCGCTCGAGCGCGTTGACGACTTCGATCGCGCAGTGGCGCGCCTGCGCCAGCGGGTTCATCACCGTCTTGGGCTGTCCGTCCGGGACGATTTCAAAGTACTGGCGCGTGGCCTTGCGGATGGTGTCGAGCCGCCAGTCCTTGGTTTCCAGGATCAGCGCACCGCGCCGCGGGTGCAGCACGACGAAGTCGGGATGGGTCTGCTTGGGGCCGACGGGCACGTCGTACCACAGCAGGTAGTCGCCTTCGAGTTTTTGCTCCAGCCGCTCGGCCAGCCGGCGCTCGCCGGCGGTCATGCGCCCCGCGCAGCTGCAGAGCGCGGGTATCAACGTTGCCATGTCTCCGCCACCCTCCGCTTGTATCAATCTGTGTCGCCCTTATAGCCCATGGGGCTGAAGCGAAGCTGACCCCTGCGGGACGTGCGGGCACACAGGGTGCGCGGAGGTGGGGCGCGGCGGAAAGGAAGCGCGCTCAGTGCGTCGGTGGCAGGGTCTGCATGTCGGGGAAGCCGGCCACGACCTCTTGCACGTCGGCGGGGAAGTCTTCCATTTCCTGCACGCGGCGCACTTCGATGACTTCATTGACCGAGGCGGGGCAGCGCCGGGCCCAGGCGATGGCTTCGTCCTGCGAGGCCACGTCGATCATCCAGAAGCCGCCCAGCGCCTCGCGGGTTTCGGGGAAGGGGCCGTGGCGCACCTGGGCCTGGCCGCCGGCAAACGACACGCGCGCGCCGGTGGCGGGCGGGTGCAGGCCTTCGAGCGAGAGCAGCACGCCGGCTTTCTGCAGTTCGGCGTTGTAGGCCATCATGGGCGCGACCTGGTCGGCGGTGGGCATCTGGCCCGGCTGGGCGGACTCGTAGCCGCCCGGGATCATCAGCATCATGAAGCGCATGGGGGTGTCTCCGGTAGGGTGACAGGGCTCAGGTTTTTTCAGGCAGCGGCACGACGACCATCCACGGCACGCCGAAGCGGTCGGTCGTCATGCCGAACGACGAGGCAAAGAAGGTGCCGCCAAACGGCATCTGCACCGATCCGCCCTCGGCCAGGGCCTTGAACAGGCGCTCAGCCTCGACGTCGGTGGCCGGGGCGAGCGAGAGCGCAAAGCCCTTGAACGCGCCCTCGCCCGGCGCCACGCCGTCGGAGGCCATGATCTGCACCTCGCCGATCTGCATGTTGGCGTGCATGATTTTGTCGCCGGGCGGGGGCGTGCAGCCGGGGGCCGACGCGTTGGCGGGTGCGTCCTTGAAGCGCATCAGCGCGGTGACTTTGGCGCCCAGAGCGCTGCGGTAGAAGTTGAGCGCCTCTTCGCAGCGGCCGTCAAAAAACAGGTAGGGCTGGATTTGCATGGCGGGTCTCCGGTGGTGGGTGAGGAAACGCATCCGGCGCGCGCAGCGCTGTGGTGTCGGCGCCGATGCCGCGGGGGAACGCTACGGCAGACGCCGTATGCAAACCATATCCAAGAAATCGCCGCTGTCCAGTCCCGGAACGTGGAGAACTTGGATCCAGTCCTGGGATCCAGTCGCTCTTGGGCCGGCACTTTACTGACCGTTACATCCATTGCCCATCCGTGGAAACGTGGTGGTTGCCGGCGTACCGGCAGCACCAAAATGGGGCAAGCATGGGGCAGTCTGGCAACGCGTGCACGTCTTTGTCTCGCGTCTCAGGGGCCTCTTATCAGGGCAGTGAGGCCAGCCTCGCTTCTCGGGCGGCTATCCAGTCTTTGACGAAAAGGAATCCGAAATGAATATGGGCATTCGAAAGGCCGCGTTCGCCTTGGCCGGCGGCGTGGCAGTGTCGGTGGGCTTGGTGGGCGCCGCCCACGCGCAGTCGCTCACCATCGCCTTGGCGGCCGAACCCACGGCGGCCGATCCGCACTACCACAAGATGACGGCCAACGATGCTTTCGCTGCCCATGTCTACGACTCGCTGGTGGCACGCAATGCCAACATGGAACTGGTGCCCGCGCTGGCCACTTCCTGGAAAAACCTGGACGATTTGACCTGGGAGTTCAAACTGCGCCAGGGTGTGAAGTTCTCCAACGGTTCGCCATTCACCTCGAAGGACGTGCTGTTCACCATCTGCCGCACGCTGAACAACGAGACCAACGTGTCGGTGTCGTACACCGACACCACCAAGCGCATCACGGATGTGCAGACGCCGGACGCCCACACCGTCGTCATCAAGACGGCAACGCCGCTGCCACTGCTGCCCGCTGAAATGGCGCGGTCCCTGCCCATCATCTGGAGCGGTATTGCGCAGCATGGCACCCTGCAGTTCGCGCCCAAGACGGGCTGCGGCGTCACCGGCCCCTGGCCCACGGTGACCGACTTCAACACCGGCAAAGTCTCGATCGGCACAGGGCCCTTCCTGTTCAAGTCGTACGTGAAGGGCAGTGGCATTCAGCTCGAACGCAACGAAGGCTACTGGGGCGAGAAACCCCACTGGAAGACCGTGAAGATGGTGCCCGTGCCCAGCGCCGGCCCCCGCCTCACCGGCCTGTTGTCGGGGGACTACGACGTGATCGAGAACCCCGCAGCGCGCGATCTCGCCCGCGTGAAGGAAGACAGCAAGTTTGCTTTCGTGGCGACGCCCTCGACGCGCCTGATCTTCCTGCAGCCCGACATCGGCCGCAACCCGAGCCCGTTCGTGAAGAGCCCCGATGGCAAGAACCCGCTGCAGGACCTGCGTGTGCGCCAGGCCATGAACATGGCCATCGACCGCAAGGCCATCGTGCAGCGCATCATGGACGGCATGGCGACCCCGGCGTTCCAATACATGCCCGACGGCATGTTCGGCGCGCTGCCCAAGGCGCCCGAGATCAAGTTCGACCCGGCAGCCGCCAAGAAGCTGCTGGCCGATGCCGGCTACCCCAATGGCTTCGAGTTGACGCTGTCGTCCACCAACGACCGCTATGTGAACGACAGCCAGGTCGTGCAGGCCGTGGCGCAGTACCTCACGCGCATCGGCATTAAGACCAATGTGGACGCGATGACGGCCTCCATCTACTTCCCCAAGCGTGCCAAGCGCGAGTTCAGCATGCCCATGGGCGGCTGGCCGTCGGAAAGCGGCGAAGCGTCGGCGCTGTTCCAGCTGTGGCTGGCCTCGCTCGATTCGCCCAAGGGCCAGGGCACCAGCAACTACGGCGGCTTCAGCAGTGCCGAGTTCGACAAGGTGTACATCCCGGCAGCCAACACGGTCGATGCCGCCAAGCGCAAGAAGGGGCTGGAAGAAGCCACGCAGATCGCGCTCGACAGCGTGGCGCTGATTCCGCTGCACTTCGAAAGCAGCATCTGGGCCTTCCGCAAGGGCCTGACCTACGAAGGCCGCCGCGACCAGTACACGCTGGCCACCTCGGTCAAGGCCAAGAACTGATCACACGGCCCGTAGGAGTACGGGGTGCGCCTGCGCACTC